>JACPSI010000057.1 GCA_016193365.1 Ignavibacteriales bacterium | reverse complement strand
CGCCAAAGCCCTTGACAACATCTTCGATCCGTTTATCATCTGTCGCTACGATGACTCGATTCAGCAACCTTGCTCTTCTTGCCTGTTCGTACACACGTTGAACCATGGGCTTGCCGAGCAAGTCGAGAAGCGGCTTTGCTGGCAGACGCTGCGAAGCGTAACGTGCCGGAATGACTGCGACGACGTGTGTCTTCTTTACCATCCCACGTTTTGCGCGTTGATCTTAGTTCTGTTGAGGCATGTCGCCTTTTTTTCAGACCCCTCCTTCCCTTCCCTCAGAGGGGTGGTGAGGTTGGGTCGGGAAAAAGAGTGATTCAACATTTTCTTGTGATCAAATTCTTAGAATCTCATAACAAATTGTGCTACGCATTCTTGCCGATGACCTCAGGGACTTTTCGTTAAGCTCTGTTTGAGGTGTCTCGACTTGTGTTCAGACCCCTCCTTCGAGGTTTCCAAAAAGTCGGCTTTGGTTTCACGGTCCACACCGTGTCACTAAAAGAGTCAACTTTCTGAACCTTTCAGCGCCACGAAATGGTTCGTGACTCCCGCCGCCCTCACTTTATTGGACAAGCCCTGAGGTGCGATCTGAAAAAAGTGTTCCTTCATTTTTTTGTGACATCAACAATCTCACAACTGTGCTAAGCATCCTTCCCGCCGATGACTTTCGGAACTTTAAAGAACTTTTCTGTTTTAGCCGGAGCATTTTTGAGCGCCTCGGCGGACGTGAGGCCCGGTTTCACAACGTCTTCACGAAAAACGTTCTTCACGTCAATAACGTGGGAAAGCGGCTCAACGTTGCTCGTGTCAATCTTGTTCAACTGGTCGATGTAGTTCAAAATATCGTTCAGTTCATGCGTGAGTTTCTGTTTTTCCTCTTCCGTGAACTTCAGCCTCGCAAGTTTTGCGATGTATTCGACATCCTTCATCGTCACCGCCATAAAGATCTCCTCCGGTCAGTTCTATTCACGCCTGTTCAACAAAATTCTTTTCCACGACCGCCCTCACCCGTCTCATTAATTCCAGTTCCGCGTCCTTCCCATCGATGCCCTGCGTCGGAATTTCTTTGTCGATGATCAGTTCAATATCCTGCGGACGTATAGTAAGCGAACCTTTAGGGAGAATCCTGAAACTGTTATTGATCGTCACCGGCAAAATCGGAATGCCGGATTGAGCTGCCAGCGCAAAAGCCCCCCGCTTGAAGGGCTGCAGTTTTCCGTCTTTCGTCCTCGTTCCTTCGGCGAACAACAGAACCGAGGTTCCTTGCCGGATTTTTTCCGCGGCGGCCTCGAGGCTTTTCTGGGCTGCGTGCGGATTTGAGCGGTCGATCGAAATATACCCTCCGTATTTCAGCGCCCATCCCCAAAACGGAATTCTCGTGAGTTCTTTCTTAAGCACAAGCCTGATCTGGTCGGGAATCGTGGCTATGACCGTTGGGATATCGAACATGCTCGCGTGGTTTGACGCATAAACATAGTTTCTCTCCGGCTGAATGTTCTCTGCGCCCTTCATGTGCACACGGATGCCATAAAGTCTCAGAATGAACTTCGACCAGCGTCTTGCCATCTTGTGTGTGATCTCGCCGTTCTTCTGAAACGGTATTCCCAGAAGAGCGCCGAACGTGTACGGAACAGCAGCAAGTAAAACAAGCAGAACTTTGATAACACCCATGTATACTCTCTAGTACCGTTGTGCCGCTTGAATGCGCTTTTCGATCGACGGGTGGCTGTGGAACAAAAACTCGATCAGCGGATGCGGTTCGGTGTCAGCGAGGTTTATCTTCGCCAGCTTTCGCATGGCATTGATAAAAGGCTCCTTGTTCCCTGTCGTCCGCAACGCGTAGAGGTCCGCAGCACTCTCGTGCGCCCGGGAAATCATGTTCGAGATCGGCGATGTCAGAAACGAGTACACACCGAGCCAGACGGTCAGCAAAGGCAGCGCGGCGAGTTGGTCCGGGGCCGTGAAACCGAACCAGGTCATGCTCACCGAATACAGAAGTGCCGTGAGATAAAGACCAAGAAACGCGCTTATCGTGCTGACGGCGATCATCGTCCAGATGTGCCTGAGCTTGTAATGACCCAATTCATGAGCGAAGATTGATTCGATCTCCTCGTCGGTGAAGTTCGCCACCAATGTATCGCCCAGGATGATGCGCTTTGATTTTCCAATGCCGGTGAAAGCTGCGTTTGCTTTTTTCGTGTTTTTGCTCATGTCGAAAACAAAAATGCCTTCGACATGGACTCCAGCCTTCTCGCATAATTGAAGGATTCGTGATTTCACGCTCGCTTCTTCAACGGGTTTGAATTTATAAAAGAGGGGAAAAATCAGCACGGGTGCAATTCGGGCGAGGACCACCGAAAACAAAAACATGACCGTTCCCACCGGCAGCCACCAAAGCTCGCCGAAATTTCTCAGGCAATAGTAGAACGCCAGTAAAAGAGGTCGAGATGATACCCCGAGTAGTAACTCAGCGGCAAGCCAAGGATGATTTCTCCCAGCCCAAACGAGGCGGCAAAAGCAAGAAGAGCAACGTAAGGATTGCTCGAAACCTGATATGCGATCCTCTCAAGCCATGACGACACTCCAAAGAGCAGGACTGCAAGAATCGCAGCAAAAAAAAGGACAGTACCTGCGATCCCCAGAGAGATTTTAATTCTCGCGTACTCTTTTGCCCTGGTCTGACGTTGGGAATCGTGTTGAGAATCTGAAGGCGACGCTGAGGGAGACTCTGATGCTGAAGGATGGGAAACCGGTGATTCGACTAAAAAGAAAATGTTTTGGGAAGGAACCTGTACTACATCCCTCATGAAGCCCAGTTGTTTAAGGTGGGAGCACCGGTGGTTTGCATAACATAGCAAACAACGGCGAGAAAATCAAGGCGAGAATCCGTCCAGAGATGCTATTCGTACAGCAAGTATTTTTCCCGTTTTATCATGAACAACGATCTCTGCTGGTCGATTTTCCTGAGCACATCTTCCACACTCGTATGGTCGAAAAGCGCTTTTCGAATTTCCGGCGAGCCAAGAACTTTGTCAAACATCTCGATTTTCTCCTGGCGCGCCCGCTCGTAAATGTTCCTGTCCGGGAACAGCCGGTAGAGTGCTTCAAGAACGTACAATTGCACGGCCGTGAGGTTTAATTTATCCCGGTCGGTCACATGGATCTGAATTCCTTCGTAGCGAATTCCTGTCGTGTCGAAATAGAACGGCCGGTACCATATGGACCGGAAGTGCACGCCTTCCAACCCCCGTGAATTCAGGTATCTCGCGAGAGCCGCCCCGCTCACCCATGGCGCCCCCACAAGCTCGAACGGCAGTGTGTATCCCACACCCTGGTTTGCCGTTCCGAGTTCACCCAGCAACCCTGTCATGACATAAAACATCGTTGTGTGTGCGTGGGGGATGTGCGGCGATGTCGGCACCCACACAAGTCCTGTTTGGTCCCACCACATCGAACGTTTCCAGCCGTCCAGGAGGACGATTTTGAGGTCGCATTGCGTACCGCCATTGAGCCATCGTTCGCCATTGATCATTGTAGCAAGCTCTCCCGCCGTCATGCCGTAGACGTATGGGATCGGGTACGCACCGACGAATGATTTATACGCCGGGTCCAGCATGGAACCTTCCACGCGGCTTCCGGTGAGAGGGTTCGGCCGGTCCAGGACGACAAACTGGATACCATTCTCCGCCGCCGCTTCCATCGCAAGTCCCATCGTCGAGATATATGTGTAGGAACGAACGCCGATATCCTGAATGTCGTATACCAGCGCGTCGATTCCCTGCAGCATTTCTTTTGTCGGTTTTCTTGTTTTTCCATACAGAGAGTAAACCGGCAGGCCCGTTTGAGAGTCGACAAAACTCTCGACATACTTGCCCGCCTCAACGTCTCCGCGGACGCCATGCTCCGGCCCAAAGAGCGCAACGAGCTTGACGTTCTGCGCACCCGCGAGAATATCGACCGTTGCCGTTGCATCTGCCGCCATTCCGGTGGGATTGGTGATGAGGCCTACTCGTTTGCCCTGGAGAATTTCGAAATTCGCGCTGCGCAGGACATCAATGCCCGGTTTCACTTTCGGCTGTTGTGCGACCAGAAAACCCGATACTAAGCCCGATACTAAGAAAGTGAAATACATCCATCCGAACATCGGTTTGTAACTTTTGTACTGCGACGATTTCATTGTTGTGAGGCCTTCTTTCTGATATTGAACATCGATGAGACAATAAAGACGAGTGACCCAGTGATGGCCAGAGTGATAATCCACGCCAAAAGCGTGACCGGCGGCTCGATAAGAATAAGCAGGATAAACAGCAAAAGCACCATGACGGAGCTGACGAGCTCACGATTCACGTCATTCTTCATTGGGCAGCGGTTTTCCGTCAATTTGCCAGTTCTTCACCCAGCTGAGGTCTGCAAAAAGCTTCATCAATTGGGCGAAGGATTCATCATTCAGAGTCAAGAACTGCGAGACGAACTGTGTTTTCTTTTCTTCCGGCGCTTCTTTCACAAGCGTTTTGAGAAGCGTTGTGGTTTTTTCGAAACTTGCCCCAAACTCAGCCGACAATTTGTCAAACCCGTCTCCAGCAGGCCCGATGCGTTTCATGATTTCCTGCGTCTTTATAACGAATTTTGCCTGAAAAATAACATCGGCAAAAACTTGTTGCATCCCGCCCCCTGCGCATTCCAGGAGCCACGCGACATCCTCTGGAAAGTTCAGCTTACGATTCGCATAAACCTCGAGATCATGAATAAAGGTTTCGATATTGCGAGGTTCTTTCATTTCTTTACGTAGTGAATCGTCGGTTTACAGTCTCAGGAGTGGTGTGAGACCTTTTTCAAAGCTTCACACCCCCGCCTGCCCCTTAATGCTTTTAAGGTGGGCAGGCCTTTAGCTTCTCCTCTCTCACCGCTCAAGCTTTCACACGAGAGGGGACGTATGAACCATAGATTTTGAAGCTGAACTAGTCCCCTCTGCAGCGCTGGCTTGCGCGTTGGAGAGAGGGGACGTATGAAGCGCGGGCATTGAACCCGGTTCAGAACTCCGACCTTCTCCCCGCTTGCCGCGCCATAAGTCGGAGTTCCATATGTTATTCCTTCATCGCCCAGGATTTTATCATTTTCTTCAGGTCTGTCTCCGGTATTTTTGATTTATTATAATGCCCAGAGACTCCGCGTTGTCGCACAGCTTCAAACAGCGTTACGGCGCACGCCACCGACACATTCAGGCTTTCAATCATCCCAAACATTGGAATTTTTACCATAGCGTCAGCCCGTTCAGCTGCTTCGTCAGAAACTCCCCGGTGCTCGTTGCCAAACACAAGCGCAATCTTTCCGCTCAGGTCAAGGTCATACAGCGATTGTGCCTTATCGTCGATGCGCGTTGCGTACACAAGAAAACCATCTTTCCGGAGTTTCGCATAACAAGCTTTGACAGAGTCAAATTTTCGCCGCTCTATCCATTTCTTGGCGCTGGCCGAGCTTTTTTTCCCGATGTCGGGAAAATCCTCATCCGTATACACAAGCTGGACTTCCATCACGCCTGCTGCGTCGCAGGACCTCAGCATTGCGCTCACGTTGTGGGGGTCGTGGATGTTTTCCATCACCACCGTCAAATCCGGCTGACGGTGACGCAGGACTCGCTCGATCTTGGCAAGCCGACGCTCGCTTCTCACGCTACCTCCGCGCGAATTTCAAGAATCGCCTCGGCGCGATCTGGAGAAGGACAACCGCAGCAACAACCGCCACCGCGCCAATCATCTGAATTCCTTGCAGCACTTCGCCAAGGGCAAAGTATGCAATGACGATCGCAATCACCGGTTCAAGCGTGCTGGCAATACCGGCCGTCGATGCTTCAAGAGTTTTCAGGCTTGTCGTAAACAGCGAATGGGGAATCAGGATCGAAACGATGGCAAAAAGCCACAAGATGCCCCAGTCGGACATTGAGTACTCCGCCGCCGCGATCTTCCACGGCGGATTGACGAACAGCCAGAACACACCTGCGAACCCGAATGAGTACACAAGCATCGTCCAGGTTGAATATCTTCTCAGGATTCGCTTGCTGGCGATCAACAGAAACGCAAAACATACAGAAGACGCAATCCCGCTGACGAGTACCCAACCGGACAGCCGGATCTCTGCCGCCGGGCCGCCGCTGACAGCCAGATAACATCCGGAAAGAGCAAGAATAAGCGACAGCACTTTGATTCCCTGAATTTGTTCCTCCCTGCTCACCGCCACCGAATACAGCATCACGAGCACGGGAGCAGTGTATTGGATCAGGATTGCCGTCGCCACTGTTGATTCCTGCACGGTGAAATAGTACGCAAAATTCGTGACTGCAATGCCGAGGACACCAAGGACAGCAAATTTGCCAATGTCCCGCCGCTCGATGCGAAAGACCGACCTTTCCATCAAAGCAAAATAACAGGCGAGAAGAAAAAAGGAGAACGTCGAGCGCGTCTGGCTGATGATCAGCGTTTCAATTTTTGGGTTCGAAGCGAAAAGGTATTTGGCAAGCGATGCCGAGCCGCCCCAGAATGTGACGGCGATGAAGATCAAAACATATCCGCGCAACGGCGAAACGGACGACGAGGGAAGCTCAGTTTTCGGAGCGGCCGAGCTCATCAGCTAAGTTTCTGTAGTATTCGCTCTGGGTTTCGTCGCCGATGATCTGGTAGAGGTGAGCAAGCCGGAGCAACAGTGCCTTCTTGTTTCCCACATGCTTTAACCCTTCCTTCAGGAATTCGACCAGGATATCAACAGGGGGAATATTCAGGTCGGGGTCGTAGCAATCTGCTGCATCGAGGTACGGGTCGGGTTCGCTCGGCTTTGCCTTTGCGGCCTTGCGGTAATACTTGATGGCTAGCTCAAAGTTGTCGTACGATGAATACGTCACCTCGAAGACACTCGCCAACCACATAAACGTGTCGTAGGCGATGCCGGGAAATTCTTTTGCCAGTTTTTCACCGAACAAGCAGAGCTCGTCCGGTGCGAGGGAGTTGTTCCAGAACAAAAGCCGGTACAGCTCAACGTCCTGAATGTTTTGGGCGAGGGCATCTTCGAACGCATCGAAGATCTCGTTAAATTCGGTCGAATTTGCGAACCTGGCGCGTATTTCTTCCGGTGTGAAGCGGGGCATGAAAGGTCGTGTCAGGGAAATGACGTGCTGAGCAAAGTAAGAAACCACTTGAAGAAAATGCAAACACGAGATGGACAGCGACAACCGCGCGCCGTGGAGACTACGATTTCAGAACTTTTCTGACTGTCTCCAGCAAGGAATCGAGTGAGAAGGGCTTTTCAATGTATTGAATCGACGCGTCCGAGCTCCACGCTCCCGCACCCTGGGCGGCCCCGGTCATCATGATAATCGGGATCCCGGAAGTCCTTTTGTCTTTCTGAAGCTCTTCCACCATCATAAATCCGTTCATGTTGGGCATGAAAACGTCGCTGACAATCAAATCAGGATTCTGCCTGGTTGCTTTTTCAAGTCCATCCGCCCCGTCCGTTGCCTCGACGATTGTAAAACCCTCTTCCTGGAGAACCCGGACTATAGCAACCCGAAACGCATCGTCATCATCGACAACGAGGACTTTTCTGCTTTCCGTTTTGGCGGCGGCCGGGGGCGTCATATCCTACTCCCGCTCAGGATCCTTTCGACGACCTCCACGAGCTTTGCCATCTGAAACGGCTTCTCCAGATAGTCCACAGCAATTTCGGATTTCCACGCGCCGGCGCCCTGCGCTGCACTTGTCATCATGATAACCGGAATGTCGGCAGTTTCGGGATCCTCCTTGAGGTTCTCCACCATGACAAAACCGTTCATATTGTCCATGTAGACGTCGCTAATGATAAGGTCTGGTTTGTGGTTCACAGCAAGGTCGAGACCCACCGCGCCGTCCTCCGCCTCGAGGGTCATGAAACCCTTGGAACGCAACGCCATCGCTATTCCTTTCCGCAACGAACTTTCATCGTCAACGACAAGGATTTTCTTCATGTAACTCCTTAAGTAATCCGTTGAAAGTAGCAAAAGGGGGGACGAAAATCAAGGAAAGCGTGTACTTGTAAGTCGGATTGGCCAGCCCGCCACGCGGCCCGCAACGAACGATGTTCGAAAAACAACTGTTCGGTCGGGCAAATCTGGCGGGCAATCCGACTTACACGTGCTTATCGCATCAACAGCATCTTCTTCGTTTCAATAAAAGCTCCCGCATGTATCCGGTAAAAATACACCCCGCTGGAAAATGCAGATGCATCCCAGGAAACGCGGTATGTTCCCGCTTCCTTTCGTGCATCAAGCAAAACGGCAATTTCTCTCCCCATCACATCGTAGACTTTCAGACTGACTACGGCAGTCTGGGGTATTGAGAATTCAAGGTTCGTGCCCGGGTTAAACGGGTTGGGAAAATTCTGCGACAGTTCAAACGTGCCTGGAAGCTGTCCTTCCACTCTCTTCACCCCTAGAATCGGGTTTGTCCCTCCGCTCTCCGTGTATCGTTTCGAGAATTCCTGTGTGAATTGCCTCGCTATCGGGCCGGAGTGGATAATCAGCGTGTTTTCATCGTTGTCGTTTTCGGCACTGCTTGACCAGTTATGACTTCCTGTGATGACTATCGGATCGCTCGCATCGTCAAAGGGGTCGACAATCCCATACTTGTGGTGGAATTGCCCTGTGACCACGGAATGGCCCGCGGCGCGGACATCGACTCCCGCGGACAAAAGAGGCCCGTATTCCGTTCCGGAATCTCCAGTATTGTCAATGATCCCGCGCGTAATTACTCCGGAGTTCTTCTTCGCGATAATTTCCGCTCCAATTTCATCCCGCGTAAACGAGAATTGCCCAAAGTAGATGTTTTGGTTGGCTATCGACAGCGCCGCTGCGATCCGGGATGACGTTCGGTCGGATGGGCTGAAGAAGACCTCGATCTTCGTTCCGTTCACAAGTGTCCAATGCGGTGTATTGTCTGATTTCTCCGGCCCGAATTTTGCGAAAGAAACATTCGCCGTTTCGCTTCCGCTGCCGAACATTTCTTCAAATTCCAGCGTATAAACGCGCGCAAGAGATTGATCTTGAATGAACACAGCATTCTGAGCGTCAAAGAATGTGCCTTCGTCCGTGACATTCCATGAACCCGTGATGAGCCAGTCATCCGTTGCACTCGTCGTGTCGCGTCCGTCGAAAACCCAGAATTTATTGTGCATTCCCGAGCCGCCCGGGACATCTCGTTTGATAACCGAAATTCCGCCGCCGATGAGCGTATTCAAAGGTGCCGTGTTGGCCCTGTCATGAAAAACCATGCGTACCTTTACGCCGCGGTTCTTAGCGGCAACGATCGAGTCGGCAACACGCTGTGCAATGTTCGGCGGGCTTGCGTTGAAGTCATCGAACGAATAGAGAGCGAAGTCAATCGACTTCGTCGCGGCACTGATCCGTTCCAGCAATTTCTGCCCGAGGTCAATGCTCGCGTTAGCCGGCGGACTTAATCCGAGCGTGGCATCAACCGGAAAATTAAAATACACATGGATTTGTCCTGTACTTGCGGAGGAAGTTGTGACAACGGGAAATGTCGTTGAAGAGCTCGTCCCTGAGCCGTCAGATGATGAAACCCGGACATAGTAGATTCTCCCCGCCGTAAGTCCGGAGACTGCGATGGAATGGTTCGTCGCTGGCGTCGCTGAGACAATCGAATCCGTGAGATTGGGCGTCGTGCCGTAGGAAAGAACGGAGTTTCCTTCGATAATCGTCGTCCAGGAAACCGTAAAACCGTTGTCGCTCAGAGAAACAACCTGCGGCGTCGAAGTGATTTGCGGACCGGGCAGGGGAATCAGATCTCCGGACCCTCTCGGAATTAATTGATAATTCGCCTGAAACTGTCCAAGGATTCCTGCGATGTCGATTGCGCCCGCGGGGATATTCTGTCCAACAAGTAGCGTTCCAGTTGGGATTCGCACCTGTGTTTGATTTGTGCCGTCCGTGATATTGTAGTTTGTGTTTCCGGAGAATGTCCCCGACTGGACAAAGCGAACGCTGTGGATCAAGATAAGCTGGCTCTCGTAAAACTCGCTTGCCTGAGGTATTGTCACGAGTTTCGGGGAGGGCACCGGAACGCTCCGCGCGAGAAGTTTTAGTGTATCGACAGGCTGCATTTCGAGGAGGTTGTTGAACTGCACGAGCGGTCCGACCGCTTCAACGGAGTCACCCTCGGCAAGCGTGTCCGTCTTTGCATCAAAGAGCGCAAGGCCCGCAGTTTTATCTTGTATATAAATAATTGAACCAGGTTGATTGTAGGTGACAACTCCTCGCACCTTGACGGCAGCTCCCGTGCCCATACTGCGCGCAACGGAAATGTCGAGCCAGTTTTGGTCGGGCGGCGGGTCCACAACGCCTATATCCGCAAAACTGCGCGGCATGAGCCGGTAACTGCCGTTGAATTCATTGACAACGCCGACAATGTTGACGGAATCGGCCGGAATGGGCGATCCGGGAATGTTTGTGCTTCCGTCCACGCGAACTATAAAAGAGCCGTGTGCATCCGACACACTGTATGAACTATCTGTGGAACCTGAACCAAAACTTCCACTCAAAGCGAACTTTGCACGATCGATGCGGACAAGCTGGCTCTCAAAACTCTCGTCGAGCTGATCCGAAACAAGGAGTTTGGGCTTGGGCAGCGGGTTGCCGGAGCTTATTTTCAGAGAGTCCGTGAGCGGGTCTATTTCCAACAATCCGTTAAAATTCTTGAGAGTCCCTCCTACTTCCCATATATCACCTTGCTTTGCGCTCGCAGCAAAATTGAAATTGAACACAGCCAGACCTCCAGTCGAATCCTGGAGAAAAGCCGGATTTCCAAATTCGTTTCCAACGGTGACAATGCCGCGTACTTTTGCGCTTCCACCGGGCCCGAGCGCACGAGCTTGTGCTATGGAAATCACCCCGAACGAAAAATTCACAATTTGCGGAGCACTCATGGCATTTCCGGATGTATCCTGGACTCCGTTTACCGTAAGAGAGTACGTGCCGTTCGACATCGTCGAAACCGTCAAGGTGACCCTCGATATCGGCGTAGCGTGACGAGCCGCTTGCGTGACAGCGATGCCGTTATCGATTGAATAATTCGATGGCGTGGAAGCAGTGATGGAATCCAAAGGCTCGTTGAATTGAAGCTCAATTTGAGTACTCGAGAGTGTCTTTAACGACAAAACTCTGGGAGCGATTGTATCCGGTCCGGAAAAGGGCATTTCGACACTGCTCGACGAGTTCTGCGGTTGAGGGACGTCCCTCAACACAAAGTCAATTGAGTTGTCATCAGTATCCCAGCCGTTTCCCAAAAGTGCATCTTCGGCGGACATGGATTGTTGAGAGGAAGAAGACTGAGCTTTCCTTTCAAGCGATTTTGGACTGCTCGATGTAACCCCGGCCGAGGTATTGGCTGTGCCCTCTACGAAAGAAGTCGCTGTGGGATCCCATCCAACCGCGTCCACAACTGTGTTTGAGTTTGTGTTAAAAAGACGTACGCCCGCACGAAAAGTGTTTCCATTCAAGAGACCTTTTCCTGAAGGGATCGCCAAATCCGCAGCCGGACTGACATTTGGCTGCCCGATCAGCAGAAACCCGTAACCTTTGATGGTAATACCAGTCAAATCTACAGCCCATTCACCGGTGCTCGAACCAGGAGTACCCGTGGTTCCTGCTTGAACTTTGTATCCAGTAAGGACGATGTCATTGGGTGTGGGATTATATAACTCAACGAATTCCGTTGCGGGGGATGACAGACCAAGAAAAAACACCTCGCTAATCACCACATGGTTGGCGCTTTGAGCGAAGGCGACGGCTGGTATAATCAGGTAAAGAAAAACGATATTACGAACTCGCATAGAGCAACAATCCCCTTTGACGTGATGAAATAATATATGCCTTTTTTTATCCGGTTCTACAAAAATCGGCAAGGCCTGTGATGTGAGGCAGAGTTTGGAGGCCACACGATTATTGTGTACATTTTTCCGTCTATGACCCTCGTCGCTGTCGCAATCCTGCAAAAAAACGGAAAAATTTTGGTGTGTCAGAGGAAAAAAGGCTCGCGCTACGGGCTGAAGTGGGAATTCCCCGGCGGCAAAGTCGAAAACGGCGAAACTGTGAAGGATTGTCTCATTCGAGAACTCAGGGAGGAGCTTTCAATTGTTGTGGGTGGTGTCGAAAGGACTGAGATTGAATCGTATCACTACGAGGATGGAGGCAGGTTCGAAGTGCACTATTGCTTTGTTCGGGATTTCGAAGGCGAATTGCAAAATAACGTTTTCGAGGACGTGCGGTGGGTAACGCCGCAGGAGCTCCAGAAATTCGATAACCTCGAAGGAAATTGGCCGATCATCAAGAAGCTCGCAGCAGGATTGTTGTGACACAACTCGCAAAGATTCATAAAGGGATCCTCCGTTGGTATTCCAAAGAAGCACGTGACTTGCCATGGCGAAGGACGCACAACCCCTTCCGAATCCTGCTCTCCGAAGTGATGCTCCAACAAACTCAGGTGCAGAGAGTTCTCCAGAAATACCCGGAATTCCTCAAAAAGTTTCCCTCGTTCGACTCTCTCGCCCGCGCACGTGCTTCGTCTGTCATTCGCGCCTGGCGCGGCATGGGATACAATAATAGAGCAGTCAGGTTGAGGAAACTTGCCGGAGAAATTACGCACAAATATGGGGGAAAACTTCCACGAACAATCCGCGAGCTCGAATCCTTGCCCGGCATTGGTCCGTACACAGCCCGCGCCGTTTCGTGCTTTGCTTTCGGCCAACGTGCGCCTGTCGTTGACACGAATGTTCATCGAGTTTTGCGTAGAATCCTGCCGAAAGAAACACAACGCAGAAGAATCTGGGATGTCGCCGAATGGGCCTTGCCGCGTCGAAATGCTTATTCCTGGAATCAGTCGCTCATGGAACTCGGGTCAAGAATCTGTGTTGCCCGAAACCCAAAATGTCCTGTGTGCCCTGTCGAAAAAATTTGTCCAAGCGCTTTCAAGAAGCACATCGCTTTTCGCAGGAACGGAGCCGCCGAACCGGGCCGCAACGGAATACCGAACAGAATCTACCGTGGAAGAATCGTTGAAACTCTCAGGGACTCGCGCCGATCAGTGAAAGCCTCTGTTCTCGGCAGGCGGGTTGTGTCCGGATTTCGCGAAAAAGACGAACCCTGGCTTGTTCGACTCCTGAAAGGCCTGGAGCGAGACGGACTTGTGCGAATACACAATCATCGCAAAAAAACCGAGGTTTCGCTGGCACGATGACAGATAAGCGGAAACAGAATATCAAGGATCTCACTGCGCTTCACGAATCAAGAAAGAAAGCAATTCAATCTCGTTTGAATGATTTTTCTCGCCTCAGCCCGGACAAATATTTCTACGAGCTCATCTACTGTCTCCTGACGCCTCAATCAAGCGCCCAGCACGCTGACAATGCCGTGCGTGCCCTCCAAATCGCCGGCTTTGCTGAAAACGGATTCGATCCCGAGCAGATTCTCAGAATAAAGGAGCATTACGTACGTTTTCACAAGACAAAAGCAAAGCGTTTGATACAAGTAAGAGAAAACTTCGCGACGGTCACAGGCGCGTTATCAAACAGCATGTCGCCTTTTGACCTCCGAGAATGGCTCGTCTTTCATGTGAAAGGGCTCGGGTATAAAGAGGCAACGCATTTTCTGCGGAACATCGGAAAAAACGGCGGACTTGCAATTCTCGACCGGCACATTTTGAGAAACTTGAAGAGGTTTGGAGTGATTCGCGCGTTGCCGAAATCGCTTTCACGAAAGAAATACTTTGTCATTGAGAAAAAGTTTGCCGACTTCGCCCAAAAGGTTGGCGTTCCGGTCGATGAGCTCGATCTTTTGTTTTGGAGCATGGAAACGGGAGAGATCAGGAAATAAAAGCAAGTTGCGAAGGAGCCCTGAGCAGCTTGGATTTTGTTGTTCGGGAGCAGAGCTCCCTCACAACAAATCATGGCAAATGACTCATTCATCTACTCCTCCATCTATCCATTAATCCCATGAAATTTCTCGTGATCGGTTCCGGCTTGATGGGCAGCGCGCTCGCATTCGACCTTGCCCGTTCAAAAGGCGTTCAGTCGGTCACCCTCGCGGACCAGAACCTTGACGTCGTAAAAAAAGCGGCGGAGAAAATTGGCTCAGACCTCGTCCGCCCTGTCGCTGTAGACGTCAATTATTTCGACGACGTCGTTGCGCTCATGGAAGGCCATGATTGTGCCATCGGGGCTGTTTCCTACCGCTACAACCACGCTCTCTCAAAAGCAGCCATCGAAGTTGGCTCGCATTACTGCGACCTCGGCGGCAACGATGAAGTCGTTCAACGGCAGCTCACGCTCGACGCACAAGCGAAACAGCGGAACGTCGCAATTGTGCCCAACTGCGGCCTGGCCCCGGGTCTTGCCAACGTGCTCGCTGCGCGAGGGGCCGAACAGTTCGATGCTGTCGAATCGATTTTTGTGCGCGTCGGCGGACTGCCGCAACATCCGAAGCCTCCCTTGAATTATCAGCTGGCCTTCTCAGTCGAGGGACTCATCAACGAGTATTCCGGAAAATCCGTCGTCATCCGCGACGGCCGCGTGACAGAAGTGGACACGATGACTGAAGTCGAGACGATCGAATTCCCGCCGCCGTTTGGAAAACTTGAAGCGTTCCACACCTCGGGCGGCACATCGCTGTTGCCGGCGATGTTTGAAGGCAAAGTGCGTGAGCTGAACTACAAGACAATTCGCTACGCCGGGCATTGCGAAAAATTCAAGGCTCTCCTTGACCTCGGCTTTGCATCCAGCGAACCCGTGACGCTCGGCAGCAACATCTTTACCGAGAAGGAGGTTTTCTTCGAACTTCTCAAACGCAAGCTCCCCTTCACCGGACCCGATGTTGTTCTTTTGCGCGCCGCGATCACTGGAACAAAACAAAACCGGAAACGCGTTCTGACGTACAATCTGATTGATTTTCAGGACGAATCTGGCAATATTACTGCAATGATGCGGACCACTTCGTTCCCTACATCGGTCATCGCACAGTTGCTTGCTTCCAACCGCATTCAGCAAAAAGGCGTCCTAACACCCGAGCAGTGCGTCCCCCTTGAACCGTTTCTGACTGAACTGAGGCAAAGAAACATAGACATAGAAGAAGAATGGAAATGAGCGCTAACGATCAGCGGGAAGGAGTAATGGAATGATGGATTGTTGGAGTATCGTATGTGAATTACCTTTGTTCAACCCGTCTGCACATTTTTCCATCACTCCATTTATCCATTATTCCATCCACTAGCTCTCTCTCGACTATGGCGCAACAAAACTCGTTCGATATCGTTTCCGAAGTCAATATGCAGGAAGTCGACAATGCGTTGAATCAGGCTCGCAAAGAAGTCTTCCAGCGATACGACTTCAAAGACACAAAGACAAGCATAGATTTCAATGAAAAGGAAAAACAAATTATCATCACGACGTCCGACGATTTTCATCTGAAAAGCGCCGTCGACATCCTCCAGTCTAAACTCGTCAAGCGCAGCGTGCCGCTGAAATCGCTCCAGTATGGAAAAGCGGAACCTGCAGCGGGCAGTACGGTGAGACAAACCATCAAGCTTCAGGTAGGCATCGACAAGGAGCACGCAAAGGAGGTCGTGAAGATGATCAAGGATTCAAAAATGAAGGTCCAGGCGCAGATTATGGATGACCAGATTCGCGTGAGCGGAAAGAACAAGGATGACCTCCAGGCGGTCATCAAAATGCTGCGCGAAACCGAATTTCCTTTCGCCATGCAATTTGTGAATTACCGGTAAATGCACGTACGCCACTCTTCGCACCTGACGGCAGTTGTTTTTTTCTCTCTCTTCTGGCTCTCGCTCCCCGCTTTTGCCGAGGAGATCAGGCTGCTTGTGCGGACATCTCCCCGTGATTCAGTTGAAGTGGCCGGCTACGATTCGGCGGGCGTGAGGTACATTTGTGTGAGCGACCTTGCCACAGCGCTTCGTTTTGCTTCCGCAGTCAACGATACCGTCCAGAAATTCGAATTCCGCGTTTCTGCCCAGCGAATCAAGTTTTCCCGGAACAACCCGTTTCTTGTCGTCACTGATGTGCCGTCGAACGCATCGAGCGTTTACCAGCTTTCTCAATCGGTCATTCTACGGGAGAGGAAGTATTACGCTCCGTTATTTGCGTTTGTCTCATTCTTCGACCGCATGTGGGCGGGCGGGGTTTCGCTGGATTCAATCACACACACGCTCTCCCTCGGCTCGTTTGAAGACGCTCCGGAATTCGACATTACCGGTGTGAGCATCGAGCGAAAATCCAATGGATATCTGCTCATCGTCCACGCCCTGCGAAAATTCGGAGAAGTTGAGGCGTGGCTCAAACCTGACGGCTGGTTGTTTGTGACGATTGCCAACGCCAAGGCGGACACGTTTGCGCTCAGCCGCACGCGGCTATTCGGAGCGGTCCGCAGCCTGCTGACATTCCAGTCTCCCACCTCTGTCCAACTGACATTCAAAGTTTCCCCCGATGTTGCGCAGGCCGAAGTCATACACGAGCCGGAGTCACACGATTTGCTCATCGCTCTGCGCACGCTGTCCCCGCCGGAAAAGGAAGCGATCGAAAAAAAGAGGCAACAGGCAATTCAGGAGAACCTCGAGAAGGAGCGAAGTCGCTGGAAGCTTGACGTCATCGTCATCGACGCAGGACACGGCGGAAAAGACCCGGGCGCTCTCGGCGTCGCCAAAACAAAGGAAAAGGACATCACGCTCGGGGTTGCCCTGAAACTCGGAAAGCTTCTGGAAAAGAACCTCAAAGGCGTGAAAGTCGTTTACACGCGGAAGACCGACACGTTTGTCGAGCTCTATCGAAGGGCACAAATTGCCAACGAGGCCGGCGGAAAACTGTTTGTGAGCATCCACTGTAACTCTCTTGAAAGGAAACCGTCGAGGGCAAGGGGTTTTGAGATCTACCTGCTCCGTCCCGGCAAGACGGAAGAAGCGATCGACATTGCCGAGCGCGAAAACTCCGTCATCCAGTTGGAAGAAGGATACGAACAGCGATACCAGAAACTGACGGAGGAAAATTTCATCCTTGTGACGATGGCGCAAAGCGCATACGTGAAGTACAGCGAGCATTTTGCAGAAATTGCGGCTGAGACGATGGAGAAACATTCCACGTTAAGAAACAGCGGCGTCAAGCAGGCTGGTTTCTACGTTCTCGTCGGCGCTTCGATGCCGAACGTGCTTGTCGAGTCAGGGTATATTTCCAACAGAGCAGAAGAAAAATTCCTGAAGAGTTCCGCGGGGCAGACAAAGATAGCTGAGGCGTTATTCAAGGGAATAAAACAATACAAAGAGATTTATGAGAAAGCCCTCAGTGAAGGCTCGAAGCAATGAAGGATGTTCGAGGATGGCTTCTTCTCACAATTATCGTTGGTTTCTTTCCGTCGCACGTTCCTGCACAAACAGGAACGTGGTCATCACTTCCTAACGCTCCCGTTCCCCCTTCAAGAATCAATGACGGGTTTTTCATCTCACCGAGCACTGGCTGGGTTGTCAGCGGTGCGGGCCTCATCTACAAAACAACGAACGGGGGGGCAAGCTGGACTCCTCAACTCAATAAATCAAACTCAACGCATTTTCGTTCTGTCGGGTTCGTCGATCCATTGAGAGGCTGGGTCGGCTGTCTGGGAATCGGCGATGTGAACCATCCCGAAGTCACCGACACGAGCATCCTCTACGCAACAACGAACGGCGGCGCAAGCTGGACTCCTGTGAACGCAGTCAGCAGCGCTCAGCCCAGGGGCTTCTGCGGTATGCACGTCGTCAACGATTCGGTGATCTGCGCCGTTGGACGTGTTCGCGGACCTGCCACATTTTACCGGACTACCGACCGCGGCGCAACATGGACGGTCAAAGATATGAACAGCTATGCCGCGGGACTCGTCGACGTTTATTTTGTCCACCGGGACACCGGATTCGCCGTCGGCTTGACGAATTCCCTTCACGACAGTTCGAGCGGCGTTGTTCTCTCCACATTCGACGGCGGCCAAACATGGACGCAGAGGTTCAAAACAACCAGAAAAGGAGAATGGTGCTGGAAGATTTCCTTTCCTTCGAGAAATGTCGCCTACGTGTCATTGCAACGCAACTCTTTCTCCCCTATTTATATCCTCAAGTCGACAGACGGGGGAATGACGTGGAGTGAGAAGCTCTTTTCGAGTTCCTATTATTTTGTGCAAGGTATTGGTTTCAAAAACGATTCGCTCGGATGGGTCGGCGGGAGCGGGTCTCTGCCAGCTTATGAAACGACGAACGGAGGCGAAAGCTGGCGTTC
>JACPSI010000138.1 GCA_016193365.1 Ignavibacteriales bacterium | reverse complement strand
TTGTTTGGGGCCCTCACCCTCGCAGAGCTCAGCGCGGTGTTGCCACAAGTGGGGGGGCCGTATGTCTATTTGCGAAACACATTCGGCAAGATCTGGGCTTTTCTCTTTTCCTGGAATGATTTTTTTATCAACAAGGCCGGGTCTGCTGCGGCGTTGGCTATCGGGTTCGCACCCTTTCTCGGCCATTTCGTTCCTGCCACCAGTCCGGAGAATGCTTTTTACCACACGACATTCTCATTCTTCGGGAACGAGATGGATTTCAAGTTTGGGTGGACACAGATCGTTGCCATGTTCATCATCGGTTTGGTGACCGTGTTCAATGTTCGCGGCGTAAAACTGAGCGGCTGGATCATGAACATTTTTACAACGGCAAAAGTGACGGCTCTCGTCGGTCTTATCATCGCCGTGGTTTTTTCCGGCAAGGGAGATTCAGGCAACTTCCTGCCCTGGTGGCCGGAGACGTGGTCGGGTCAGATGATGTCGGCGTTCGGCCTGGCGATGATCTCTGCTCTCTGGGCATATGACGGATGGATTGACGTGTCGCTCACTGCCGGTGAATTCAAGAATCCAAAACGCGACGTTCCGTATTCACTTCTTCTCGGCACGGTTGCCATCATTATTCTCTATATCTGTGCAAACCTTGCGTACGCCTACGTCATCCCCCTGAACGCGATGCCGGGTTCACCGAGAATCGCCGCCGACGTCGCTCAAACGGTGCTCGGGCCGGTTGGTGCATCATTGATCGTTCTGGGCATCATGTCGTCGATGTTCGGAACCACAAATGGAATGTTGCTGACGGGCCCGCGCTCAATCTATGCAGCTGGAGTTGACGGGACGATTGACGCCAGATTCGGCAAGGTGCACCCGAGATTTCACAGCCCGTATATTTCTGTCATCGTGCTCGGCGTGTGGGGTGCGCTGCTGACGTTAAGCGGAACCTACGAACAGATTACGTCCTACGTTGTGTTCGGATCATGGTTTTTCTACGCTTTGACGGCGCTGAGTGTCATCGTGTTGCGGAGGAAAATGCCGGATGCGGAAAGGCCTTATAAAGCGTGGGGGTATCCGTATGCAACGCTGCTCTTTGTCGCCATCGCCGGTTGGTTTGTCTACAACACGTTTGTCGAGGACACGCGAAACGCCGTTATCGGGATCGTCCTTTTGTTGATTTCACTTCCGTTGTATTTTTACTGGACGAAAAAGTAGTTTCACTTTTTGATTTGAAGTTGTACATTGACAACCGTTTTGGACACTTCGATTTCACACACCATCCATCACTTTCGAAGGAGGTAGCATGTCCTTGCAAAAAGAAGGCTGGGGTACGCGCGTCGGGCTTGTTCTTGCCATGGCGGGCAATGCCGTAGGCCTCGGAAATTTTCTGCGCTTCCCCGCACAGGCCGTACAGAACGGCGGCGGCGCATTCATCATCCCGTACCTCGTTTCCTTTATCCTGATGGGTATCCCGCTGTTGTGGATTGAATGGGCCATCGGCCGCCACGGCGGGAAGTACGGCCACCACTCCACTCCGGGAATGCTGGATGTGCTGGGAAAATCGAAGTGGTGGAAGTACGTCGGAGTGTTCGGAATTTTCACGAACCTCACTATTGCAGCCTACTATACGTATACGGAATCGTGGACGCTGGCATATGTCTGGCATTCAGTTACGGGAGCATTCTCAGGGAAAAATGCGCAGGAAGTATCGGATTTTTTCAATAATTACGTCGGCGACACAGGCTCGTTTTTTAACTTCCCGGTTTTAGCGTTGTTCTTTTTTCTCTTCACCCTGGCGGTGAATACCTGGATTCTGTCGCGCGGACTGGCGAAGGGTATTGAGATTGCCAGCAAGATTGGAATGCCGATGCTTATTCTCTTTGCCATCTTTCTCGCTATCCGGTCACTGACTCTGGATGCGGGTGAACACGGAGCGGTGAATGACGCGACGCTCGGGCTTAACTTTCTGTGGGAGCCACAATTCGATTCCCTGTCGAACCCGAAAGTCTGGCTTGCAGCCGCCGGACAAATCTTTTTTACGCTCTCCGTCGGGATGGGGTCGATCCATTGTTACGCCTCCTATGTGAAGGAAAATGAAGACATTGCTTTGAATGCCGCCTCCGCAGGATGGATGAATGAGTTTGTCGAAGTCGTACTCGGCGGTTCCATTGTTGTCCCGATCGCAGCCGCCTATCTGGGGCTTGAGTGGATTCAAAATCCGGGCAACGTGGGGCTTGCGATGGGCTTCCGAGTCATGCCGACACTATTCGAGAATTGGGGCCCGATGCTCGCGGCTCTGGCGGGAATTTCCTGGTTCGGGCTCCTGTTCTTTGCGGGGATCACAAGTTCACTGGCCATGGGTCAGCCTGTCCTGGCGTTTCTTGAGGATGAATACAAAATGGAGCGCACACGTGCAGCGCGCGTTTGGGGAGTCCTTATATTGATTCTTGGGTCATGGACGGTATTCTTTTACGGGTTCGGCGCTCATACAGAGTTTGACGACTGGTCCGGGACATTCGCCCTCGTTGTGTTCGCAATGTTCGAAGCAATCGCTTTTGCCTACGTCTTCGGCATTGACAAAGGCTGGGCGGAAATCAACCGGGGTGCAGATATTAAGATTCCCGACATTTTCAAATTCGTTATTAAATACATAACGCCAATATTTCTCGTCGCGGTATTCCTCGGCACGTTGATAAGTCCGCTCAACGGAAACTGGAATGAGGCGTTCTCGAGTCTGTTCAGAGGAGACGGATGGCCTCTCGACGGAGGGAGCATCATCGGCAAGATTTTCCATGTGGGCGTCGAGGACACCCGTTGGTTCGTCGATGGGGCGCCGACTCCGGTGTTTGTCGTCGACATGACGCGGACTCTTTTGCTGGTCACATTTATCGTTATTGCGGTGGTTATACGAAACGCGTGGAAACGAAAAGAACAACAAGTCGCCTCTTAGGAGAATATCGATGAGTACACTCGCTCTTGTCACGATGGTCGCCGCATGGTGCGTTATCGGCTTTTTCACGATCAGGTTTTTCAGCAAGGTGCTGAAGAAACCGCTCGAGAAAGGCCTGACCAAATAAATTCAGCGTGCGGGGAAGGGTACGATACACCCGTTTCCCATCGTCTCATGGGATTCATGCTCATACCAGGTTGTCCATGAAGCCGGTGCAGCGATTCGCAAACAACAATGGAATAGATAATGTCAGAGGTTCTGCTGTGGGTTGGGTTCAACATCTTCGTGCTCATCATGCTGCTGGTGGATTTGGTTATTTTTCACCGAAAGGCGCACGAAGTCAGCATCAAAGAGGCGCTCGTCTGGAGCGGGGTATGGATTGCGGTCTCCCTGTTGTTCAATGTCGGCGTGTACTTTTGGTACGGGCATGAATCGGCGCTTCAGTTCCTTACCGGCTACCTGATAGAGAAGTCGCTCAGTGTAGACAATCTCTTCGTTTTTCTCGTTATTTTTTCCTACTTCAAGGTCCCGCCGAAGTACCAGCACAAGGTATTATTCTGGGGCATCCTTGGTGCGCTTATTATGCGAGGGGCGCTGATCCTTGTCGGGGTCACACTCATCGCGAAATTTCACTGGATTCTCTACGTCTTCGGGTTATTCCTTGTGTTCACGGGAATCAAGATGCTTTTTCAAAAGGAGGCGGCGGAAGTCCATCCGGAACGCAATATCATTGTCAGGTTCTTCAAGCGTTTTTTCCCAGTGACGGCCGGTTACCATGAAGAAAAATTCTTCATCAGAGTCGACCACCGGCGTTACGCCACGCTTCTGCTGATTGTCCTCATAGTTATTGAAACAACAGACCTGGTGTTTGCACTTGATTCCATCCCTGCCATCTTCGCGATTACGACAGACCCCTTCATCGTGTACACTTCAAACGTCTTTGCGATTCTCGGACTGCGCTCGCTCTACTTTGCTCTGGCAGGGCTGATGGACCTTTTCTATTACTTGAAACACGGCCTCGCGTTCATTCTGGCTTTTGTGGGTGTCAAGATGCTCGTTGCCGATTTTTTCCCCATTCATATCGGAGTTGCCCTGGGCGTGGTGGGAGGTGTGCTGGCCATTTCCGTGATCGCTTCCATCATGCGTCGCCGCAAAAGAGCTGAGCTTAAGGCTCCTCAGATACAACCCAAAGAAAAAAACTAATCCGGAGTTCTGCGAGTATGAGCTTGCTGCGGTGTGTGGCGGGGGAGGGATTCGAACCCACGACCTGCGGATTATGATTCCGACGCTCTAACCAGCTGAGCTACCCCGCCAACATTGTAGATTTCCGCCGAAGGCGGATCCGCCTACCGTCAAAGCCGGCAGACAAGTCGGCGGAGAAAATTGTAGATTGAAGATTGTAAATTGAAGATTGTAAATTGAAGATTGTAAATTACCCCCGAACGCGCACAAAATATCCCGCTCGTTCAGGCAAGTTGATGGTCGCTTTTGCGTTCCTCCGGCCGGCAACCCTCCAAGCATCCGCCACTGATGTTACATCTTCCAAAAACAAAAAAATTGACCACCCTCGGGTCAATTCAGGCAAACAAAATTACACGAAAGTGCCTTGAAATGCAAGATAGGTTAACTCAGTTGCCTTGCTTTTGCATGAGGCTCTGAATATATTGCCAACAGCAAAGAGCAAACGAAAGCATGATTTCAGTTGATGAAGCCAAAAAGATAATTCTTGCTTCGGTCGAACCCGTGGACACGGAGCAGATCCCACTTGCGGAGAGTCATTATCGCGTTGTCGCCGAAGACGTTGCTTCACAGGATGACATCCCCCCGTTCGATAATTCCTCGATGGATGGGTACGCCCTTTACGCAGCCGAAGTACAGGACGCCCATTCAGCGAGTCCAGTGACGCTTAAAGTTCTTGAAGAGGTCCAGGCGGGCGATGTGTCTCAGAAAACCCTGGAGAAGGGAACGGCAGTCCACATTATGACGGGTGCGCCCATCCCTGACGGCGCTGATGCAGTGATAGAGCAGGAGTTGACATCATCAAGAAATGGCACGGTCGGGATAGCTTCGCCTGTAATAAAAGGAAAGAACATTCGTCGCAAGGGTGAGGATGTCAGGGCTGGCCAGGTGGTCGTCAGAAAGGGAACCCGACTAAGTGCTTCACACATGGGCGCTCTCGCTTCCGTCGGGAGAGCATCGGTGGTGGTGTTCAGAAAGCCGAAAGTTGCTTTTCTCACATCCGGAAATGAGCTTGTGCGCGTGGATTCGGCGTTGGGCCCAGGAAAGATCCGAAACAGCAACGCATATTCCATGCTCGGCCTTCTTGAAGAAGCTCAGTGTTCCCCCGTTGAGCTTGGAATGACTCCTGATAACGAGGAGGTCCTCACGCGCAAAGTCAACGAAGGGATTCACAACGACGCTCTCATAACTTCCGGCGGTGTCTCCGTTGGAAAATATGATTTGATGTTGAAAGCCATGGAGAACGCCAGCGTAGAACGAAAATTCTGGAAAGTCAACATAAAACCGGGAGGGCCGTTTGCCTTCGGTGTTTTCAAGAGAAACGGAAAAGCCGTTCCGGTATTCGCTCTTCCTGGAAACCCGGTGTCCACCATGGTGACGTTTCTCCAGTTTGTTCTTCCGGGCCTTCAGAAATTGATGGGAATGATTCCTTCCAGCCGGTTGCACGTGAAGGCGCGTCTGGAGCACGATATCACAAAAAAGGACTCCAAACGCCATTTTGTACGCGGCATCGTGCGAAACGAGGCAGGCGCTCTCGTTGTTACAACAACCGGATCTCAAAGCTCCGGAGTCCTTACGTCGATGACGGCGGCGAATTGCTTTATCGTCTTACCGGAGGAAAGGAAGGACCCCAAGGTCGGCGAAGAAGTGGAGGTTGAACTTCTGTAGGATGGAACACTGATGGACACGGAAAAAAGGGATCATTACAGAATAGTTTCAGGAAACAATCAGCGTAAAAGCATTTTTCAAGCGTCTTCAGTGTTCTATATTTTTAAAGGAATTCTAAGATGCGGATAAAGCTGAAGCTGTTCTCCATCGCAAAAGACCTCGGGGGATTCGACGAACAGGTCGTCGAGGTTCCGCCGGATTCCGTTGCCGAGGACGTACTTCACAGCCTGATCCAGAAAAATACAAAGTTCATCGACTGGAAGAAGTCCTTGCGATACGCGGTCAACCTCGAATACGTGTCCGATGATTTTCCGCTCCATGACGGCGATGAAGTTGCCGTGATTCCTCCGGTGAGCGGAGGGTAGACATGGAAAAGCAGTTGTTTGGATGAGTGGATGGGTGGAAAAAAGAAACTATGCACGAGATAACAAGAAACCGGATCGATGTTGAAAACGTGATTCGTTCCGTTGTTTCTCCGGAAGCGGGGGCGGTCAACGTTTTCATCGGAACGACAAGGAATCATTCGAGCGGGCGAACAGTGACATCGCTCGAATATGAGGCGTATGAACCGATGGCGACAAGAATGTTGGATATGATCATCCGCGAAGCGTGGAATCAATGGGATGTCAAAAATATCTCGGTCGTTCACCGGATTGGCCGAGTGGGAATCGGCGAGGCGTCCGTGGTGATTGCGGTTTCCTCTTCCCATCGTGACGAGGCGTTTCGAGCCTCAAGGTTTCTGATTGACCGGCTGAAAGATGGTGTGCCGATTTGGAAACGGGAGTTTTTTGATGACGGCTCGGTCGAATGGTCGCTCCACTCTCACGCACAAAAAACCGAAACGGAGGCGGGCTGAATGCACGACCTGAATAACCAATCTCAGACTCAAGTGCTTCGTGATTCGTTTGGCCGTGTTGTAAACAATCTCCGAATTTCGGTGACGGACCGATGCAATTTCCGCTGTCGCTATTGCATGCCGGAAGAAGGAATGGTGTGGCTCGACAAATCGGAGCTGTTGAATTATGAAGAGATAGTGCGGCTCGCACATATTTTCGCCGACCTCGGCGTCACAAAAGTGCGTCTGACAGGCGGAGAGCCACTCATGCGGAAAGATTTGTACCTGCTGGTAGAGAAAATTGCCCGCATTGGGGAAATAACGGATCTAGCGTTGACGACGAACGGGTTTTTTCTTGCTGAACAGGCATCAAGTCTTTTCAAGGCCGGGCTGCGGAGAATCAATATCAGCCTGGATTCACTCGACGCTGCAAAATTTAAACTCATGACGAGACGCGATTATTATGAGAAAGTCTGGCAAGGGATTGAAGCCGTTGAATCGCTCGGCATCCGGCCGATTAAGCTGAATGTTGTTCTCATCCGCGGGGTCAACGACGACGAGATACCAAAATTCGCTCAACTCGCCCGGATGAAGTCCTATGTCGTTCGGTTCATCGAATTCATGCCGATCGGTTCGGATGACGGCTGGACGATCGAGCAAGTAGTGCCAAGCAGTGAAGTGATCCGGACGATGGAACGGGCGGTGGGGAAAAAGCTGATTCCTCTCGAATACCACGGGTCTCAGCCGGCCGACCGGTATCGGTTCGAGGATGGGCCTGGAGAAATCGGGTTTATCAGCTCTGTCAGTGAACCTTTTTGTGACCACTGCAACCGTGTACGTATCACTTCGGACGGAAAGTTGCGGACATGTCTCTTCTCCATCGATGAGACCGACCTGAAATCACTGTTGCGCTCCGGTGCGCCGGATGAAGACATCAAAGCAAGTATTGTGAACGCCGTCTGGAAGAAAGAAGAGGGTCACCTTATCAACAGGCCGGGGTTCGTCCGTCCTTCACGCACCATGTCACAAATCGGGGGCTAATGTGAAAAACCTATTCCTTGTTTTTGCGGTTACTCTGCTGGGATGCGAATCAAAGCCGCAAACCGACTTCGCACAGGATGAAGATTATATAAAGAACCAGATCGTTGAGTTCCATCGCCTCCTAAAAAAAGCTTACAACAGCGGCGGTATCGACACTGACAGCTTGTACGATGCCTTCTTCAGCCGCGGCTGTTACTACGTTGCTCCGTGGGGAACCTCCGAGCCTATCGATTCCACGAAGAGCCGTTTGAGAGGGGCAGTTGCGCGCATCAAGAATTACGATAACCGTTTGGAGATCATGTCGACGAAGGTCTTCGGGGACGGAGGCTATATTTTCTTCGTGCTGCGTCAGGAGTATCTGCTTGACGGCAAACCTCGCGAAGAGTATCTTCCCACGACGTTTGTGATGGAGCGAAAAGAGGGAAACTGGCTCGTTGCGCACGCCCAGCGTTCCACGGATGCCGAAACAATGATGCAGTGGTTTCCGCCTCAAGCGGTGAAGTGAAAAACGGTTGAGACCGTTCAGTAACGTTTCTCTTGTCAATGAGGCTTGCCCAAAAAGTGAAGGCCGCGGGCGCCACGAACCATTTCGTGGTGCTGAATGGCCCAGAAAAGCTGACTTTTGGTGTCACGGTGTGGACCGTGACACCATCAGCGACTTTTTGGACAGCCTCTACGAATGCAACAAGAGGAAGCTGAACGACTTCAGTGGCTTGAGGACTCGCCGCTTATCTAGAACAAAATCCTCATGGGACTGTTCGACAAAAAAATTCCGGTTGAAGGCGTGAACTATTTCGGCAAACCCAAACTTCCGCCGGGACAGTACAAAACAGAAAAATTCCCGGTGCTGACGTACGGTGATGTACCAGCGATATCGACCAAGGATTGGAAATTCGAGGTGTGGGGGCTCGTTGAGCCAAAAGCATGGACGTGGGATGAATTCATGAAGCTTCCGCAGACAAAACTGCAGGCCGATTTTCACTGTGTCACTCATTGGAGCCGCTTTGGCGATGTGTGGGAGGGAGTGATGTTCAGGGATCTTCTTAAATTGCTGTCGATACAACGGGACGCGAAGTATGTTATCCAGCATGCCTTTGGAGGCTACACAACCAACCTTCCACTGCAATGGATGGTTGACGAAGACGTCATGTTTGTCCACACGGTGAACGGTCGGCCGTTGGAGGCGGAGCACGGCGGACCTATGCGGGTGTTCACACCGCGACGTTATGCGTGGAAAGGAGCCAAGTGGATTCGCGGCATGGAATTTATGCAAAAAGACAAACCCGGTTTCTGGGAAGTCAATGGCTACAGCAACAGTGCGGATCCGTGGAAAGAAGAGCGATTCTGGTGAACATCCGTTGTGAGGTTGGACAACACTTTTTCAACAGAGTATTTCTTATCTTCCAACAGGAAAATCGCAAGGCACAATGAAAATCAGCACGTTCTTGATCGTCGCCGTGACGCTTCTGGTCTCATGCTCCAAGCAAACGGAAACGGCCACGAAAGATACCGAAGAGGCAAAGTCCGAAAAGCCTCGAATCCGGCTGAGCATGGACGGCATGATATCAGTCGGCAAGTGCAGGTTGATCGGCACAGTCGTATCCATTGATAACCAGATGATGTCCCCAGATACAAAGAGCCCATGCGCACAGGCACCCTGCCGCGCTATTGTCAGAGTCGATTCAATCCTGGGATATGGTTCCGGGTTTGGCGCTCCCCTTGCAGTAGGCCAGGAGATGCCCATGCATTTCGCCTTTACGTTGAATTCAACAAAAGAACTTTTCAAGGACATGGCGGTCCAGCTTCCCGGCTTAAAGGTCGGCTCTCGTTTTCAGGCTGATGTCGGAGGGACGGGGAGTGAGGAGCGAGGCTCCGATGCACGGGCTACTGTTTCCATCTACAAGGTTATGGAATAACTTTCTTACCACTATCTGTTGGAGAGATTCCCAATGAATAAGGTTTCGAATACGATGCGCTTCATCATGACGAGTCTGTGCGTCCTGTCCGTTGGATTGACCATGACTTTGATGACATCACAATCCACGCGCACGCTCAATCCACGAATCCCTTCGGGGAAGTTCGCGATCGGAACAAAGGAAGACCCGCAGGCCCGCATTCGGCACGACTGGATGCGCCTTCACGACCCCGCAACCGGTGAAGTCCCCGTTAATATTCGCCAGAAAGAACTGAGCTACGCACGGTCCGCGGCGATGTCTGACGAGATCGCGGGTAGGCTTATGAAGGGCGCGTCGAACGCAAAGAGCGTCCTGGTAACATGGACTGCACGTGGCCCCTACAATGTCGGCGGCAGGACAAGAGCTCTCGGCATTGACAAACGGAACGCAAGCATTATTCTGGCTGGCGGTGTGTCGGGCGGAATGTGGCGGACGACGACCGGCGGCGTGAGCTGGACGAGGGTAAATGCCTTGGATGAGCTTCAAAGCGCTACTTGTATTGTCCAGGATACGCGGTCGGGGGAGGAAGACACATGGTACTACGGAACTGGCGAGCTCATTGGAAACTCCACCGGGCGGTTTCAAATCTATCGCGGCGACGGAATCTATAAATCGACCGACAACGGTGTTATGTGGTCGAAACTTGTATCAACGGCAACCAACATCCCGCAATCGTTTGACCATAAATTTGATTATGTCTGGAATGTCGGCGTCGACGTTTCAAACGCGGCCCAGGACGAGGTCTACGCGGCGGGATTTGGCGGCATCTATCGTTCAACGGACGGCGGGATGAGTTGGTCGCTTGCCGTGGGATCTTTTGGCAACTCCAGTTCACGCAACACAGACGTGGCGGTGACCTCAACGGGCGTTGTGTATGCCACGTTGGGGACGAACACCAACACGCAGGGAGTAACATCGCCCGAGGCGGGTATCTGGCGGTCGTCAGACGGCGTAAGTTGGACAAACATTAAGCCCGCATCCTATCCTGCGACGTTCACACGCATTGTCATCGGCATCGCCCCTTCAAACGAAAACGTCGTCTATTTTTTGGCGGAAACAAATGGTTTTGGGTTTTCGACAAACTATGCCGGAAATCTGGATTACACAAGTTTCTGGAAATACACCTACACGCCGGGAGTTGGGAACGGCACCGGGACTGAAGGAAATGGCGGGACATGGGAAAACCGGTCGAGTAACATGCCGAACTTCGGCGGAAACGTCGGCAGTTTTGCAAATCAGGGTGGGTACGACTTGGTGGTGAAGGTGAAGCCGGATGCAGAGAACACAGTGTACATTGGAGGAACCAACCTCTACCGTTCAACGGACGGTTTTGCGACGACGACAAATACAACGTGGATCGGTGGCTACTCCGTGGCGAACAACATCAGCATCTACCCAAACCATCACCCGGATCTACACGCCATCGCATTCAGTCCGTCCAATTCATCGGTTATGTTCACGGGAGATGATGGCGGAGTTCATCGAACGGACAACAACCTTGCGGGCTCGGGCACAAACGGCGGGCTGTCATGGACTTCGCTGAATAACGGTTATCAGACAACACAGTTCTATTCGCTTGCAATCGACTACGCAAGGTCCGGGAATGTCAATATCGTTGGTGGGATGCAGGATAACGGCACGTGGTTCACAAACAGCGCAAGTGCGCTTGTTCCATGGACGGATTTGTTGGGGGGTGATGGTGCATTCAGCTCTGTTGCCGCATCGGGGTCGAGCTACTATGTGTCATCCCAGAACGCAACTATCTATCGATTGATTGTCAACGAAACTATCGGTGACTATACTGACTTTGCGAAAGTGACTCCCGTCGGACTTACAACCCCTCAGTTCATTAATCCATTCATTCTCGACCCGAACAATAATGCCATCATGTATCTCGTGGACGGGAACGTGTTATGGAGAAACAACGACCTCACTGGAATTCCTCTTGCCTCACAGGTGGGGGGATCGGCTAATGATGCCACGAGTGTGAATTGGGACAAGCTGACGAGCACGCAAATCACGGGAACATTCACCGCCCTAGGGGTGTCGAAGGCTTCGCCGGCAAACAGAGTGTACGCCGGATCATCGAACGGCCAGGTGTACAGGATCGATAACGCACATTCCGGTCAACCCGCATTGACGGACGTGTACACTTCAAAGGGCTTTCCGGCTGGGTTTGTGAGCTGCATTGCGGTTGACCCATCCAACGGCGATAGGTCAATGGTTGTTTTCTCGAACTACGGCGTCAAGAGTTTGTTTTACACGACCGACGCGGGAGGCAGCTGGACCAATATTGGCGGAGCTCCGATCGAACAATTCACAGACGGAACCGGAAACGGCCCGTCCTGCCGATGGGCTGTCATTTTACCGGGCACCCCTTTTCCACCGGCCTATATCGTGGGCACGAGCACTGGTGTGTACTCAACCACTGCTCTGAATGGAACCTCGACCACGTGGACACAGGAGGGATCGGGTGTTATCGGAAATGCCGTTGTGGACATGATCGTTGCAAGAGAATCCGACGGCCTTGTCGCCGTCGCGACGCACGGAAACGGCATCTATACGGCGAACATCACGACAAGAGAATCCGACGGCCTTGTCGCCGTCGCGACGCACGGAAACGGCATCTATACGGCGAACATCACGACGTCGGTGGAAGAAATTGAGGGACCTCTACCAACGCAGTTTGCCCTTCAACAGAATTACCCCAATCCCTTCAACCCAACCACGAACATTCGCTACACGATCGCCGAACGCGGACATGTCCGTCTCCATGTGTATGATGCGACGGGAAAGCGCGTAGCCTCCCTTGTCGACAAAGAACAATCGGCCGGAACGTACGAGGCGATGTGGGATGCCCGAACGATGGGAACCGCCACCGCTTCCTCGGGAGTGTATTTTGCGCGGCTCGAGCACGGCAACCGGGTCAGCACGCAAAAAATGGTGTTGGTGAAATAACTGTAGGGCGGATTGATAATCCGCCCTCAGCGAATCTCAAGGGCGACGACAACCATCGTCGCCTTTTTTGTTGCAATCCGAAAGCTCTTTCAATAGATTAAGCGGGTTTCACTTCTTTCATTGCTCTCCAGGAGGCTATGATGCGTTTTATGTCTAAGGTCGCCATTCTTTTTCTTCTTGCATTCGTTTACTCTCCCGGACAGGAGCTCAAGTACATTGAATACGACACGGACCTCCTGCCCACGTCGTTCCACAAAAGCAGACGAGACTCGCTTCGTGCAAAAATCGGCAACGACGCCATCGCGGTTGTCTATTCGAACTGGGAGCGAGTGCGCAACGGTGACGTGGAGTACCAGTTTCGGCAGGACGACAACTTCTACTACCTGACGGGATTTCCGGAACCGGACGCGCTTTTGCTACTTGTCCCCAAAGGCCTGTCAGTCCGCAATAGGGAGGACACCTCCAAGACGGTGAGCGTGACGGAGGTGCTTTTTGTGCGGCCGAAGGATCCCCTGCGCGAGCAATGGGACGGACGCCGGTACGGTCCCGAAGGGGCGATGAAATTAAAAGGTTTTCTCCATGCGGAGACCAGCGACAAGTTCAGGCAAATGTTTCAACAGGCGTTGTTTTCTTCTGGTGCACGGGCGCTGTACATTCCACCAATGCCCGAAGATTTATCTCAGGAGATGTTAGATTTGTTGCGGCCGATACGATCCATGCTCGAGGCCTCCAAAGCCAGGCATTCACAGGTAGAAGTGAGGGATCCCAGTCCGATGGTTTACAGTATGCGCATTATAAAGTCCCCAGAGGAAATCGCCATCCTGGCAAAAGCTACGCAGATCAGCGCTTTCGCTCACAACCAGGCGATGATGTCGTGTCAGCCGGGCATGTTTGAATACGAGCTTCAGGCTGTCTACGAGTATGTCTACAAGAAAATGGGCGCAGAGTATCCAGGCTATCCATGCATTGTCGGGGCGGCGGAGAATTCCATCGTTCTGCACTACAACACGAATCGCCGGCAAATCAAGAACGGCGACGTTGTGCTGGCCGACTGTGCGGCCGAATACCACAATTACTCCAGCGACGTCACGCGCACGTATCCGGCCAACGGCAAATTCTCGGCGCCACAGAGAAGAATCTACGAGATCGTCCTCGACGCTCAGAACGCAAGCATCGCCATGATGAGACCCGGCGTGGCGTGGCGGGATGTTCAGGCGAAGGCTGACCAGGTGATTGAGGACGGGTTATTCAAGATCGGCGTCATCAAGGAAAAGAATGTCCGGGCCCATCGCAGGTTCGCAATCCACGGACTCGGCCATCCCGTGGGTTTAAACGTGCATGATGTCGGCGCGCCGGTTTTACAGGCAAGTATGGCGTACACCGTCGAGCCCGGGGTTTATATCCCCGAAGGCGCCGAGGGAGTCGACCCGGCATACTACAATATCGGCGTACGGATCGAAGATGTCATCCTCGTCACGCCTGAGGGAAACAAGAATCTCTCTTCAGACTCTCCGAGAGAAATGAATGAAATCGAAGCTCTGATGGCAAAGAAGGGGATCGGCAATCAGCCGGTGAAGTGACGCAGGGGACAACGCGGGTTGGATCATCGCAATCATTTATTGCAGCTGTTGAGGTTGTCCAAAGAGTCGGTTTTTAGTGTCACGGTCCACACCCTGACACTAAAAGAGTGAGCTTACTGGGCGCTTTTAGCGCCACGAAATGGTTCATGGCGCCCGCGGTCTTCATTTTTTGGACAGCCTCAACCAAACGCGGAGCGTAAAACAAAAAACCCCTTTTGTTTGTCAAAAGGGGTTTCTCGAATGAACCAAAAACTCTTAGACTTCTTCCATCGCTGTTCTTTGTGCGCGGCGAATGGCCTTGGCGAGTTTCATGCGTTTCTTGACCGAAGGCTTGGTGAAATAGGCTCTCTTTTTAACTTCCTTCAGAATTCCTGAGCGCTCATATTTTTTCTTGAAGCGCTTGATCGCACGGTCGATAGGTTCGTTGTCGCCTATGATAATCCCGACCAGAGAATCACCTCCTTTAGAGTGAGCTTTGACTTACAGCTAGTTCCGGTGTAGGTTCGAGACGAACATTCTCAATAAGCTTTCGCTCGCCGAGCTTTTCGAACGAGACGGTAATGGAATGAATGCCGTTTGACATCTTATCTTTCTTGATGACTTTCCCGACGTCGTCCAGTTCCGCGTGGTAAATCGCCTGTCCGACCGAGTAGGCTTTTTCCTTGGAATACTCCATGCACTCGCTTCGCTCGATCTTGACGACGCTCCCGTTTTTTTCCTTTTGCACCGTTACCGCGTCGAGGAGTGCGCTATGCTTACACCTCGTGCAGCGGTACCACACTTTTTGTGGAGGCTCCGCATCGCCCTCATTCTGCATTCCGCCCACGAGCTCCATTTTTGCTTGCTTATGGCAATAGGCACATTGATGCATAATGTATTTCGACTTAGCCATACCTCAGCGCTCCTTATGAGTGAATTGCCGAATTCGTGAGACATGCGGATTGGAAAGCCGGCCGACGACTCAACGAGTATCAGATTCGTTGATGAGAATGCTTGACAACCCTAACAAAATTACGCAAAATAAACACCTAAGTCAAGGAACGGAGTCGGCAACCGTTTGAACGATGTAGGATTTTTCACTGCAAGAAACCACGGACGATGATTCCTTCGGTACTTCAGACAATGAAAGAACACACTATTGCTCTTTCCGTTGTTTTTGTGTTTCTAATAGCTTGCGGAACATGTTTAAACAACATTGTCATTTATACACCGGACAGCGCACGTTACGTCGTGTGGGCATCATCGATTGCGAATTTTCAGGGCTTTTACGATGACACCGTAGCCGACCCAACGCGGCAAGTCCTTCACGGTCCCATGTATCCTGTTTTGTTGGTCCCCGCCGCACTTTTATTTCCGCACAGTGTTGTGGCATCCAAAGTAATAACCGTCCTGATCGGGGGCTTTACCATTGTTGTTTTTTCCTTATGGCTCAAGGGCAAAACACATCCGGTTTTTCTGGCCTTTTCCTGTGCCGCCCTTGCCATCAACCCGCTGATGCTTGTGTATTCAACGCAAGTCCTCTCCGACGTGCCGTTTTTGGCCTGTGTTATTGCGCTTTTTGTTCTTCTCGAGAAATCAGGCGCGCGTATAACGTCCGGCCACATCGTTGGCATCCTTGCGTCCGTGACGATAGGGTATTTCCTCCGTGAGGTTGGGCTGGCTCTTATCATAACGGCCGTGACATGGTTTGCTCTGCGGAAAGAGTATCAGCGCGCATTGCTATTCTTCGCCATACCATCGGTGTTCTTTCTCCTGTGGGCTTTGCGAAACGAGTTGAGCGTCGGACCTCTGGATTTGCCTGCAGCAAAAAATGTTGAGGTCTTCTTCATGCACATCTTCACGCCCCAGCAAGCGTCGCTGTTTGATGAACTGAAGGAACGGGCGTGGAGCAACATTCAGGTATATAAGGACCTTGTTGGCATGCTTGTTTTCTTGCCGGGGTTTGTGCCGAATTGGTATGCAGTATCATCAGTTGAAGGGCCATGGATGCAGTTCGCGTACTCGTATGTTGATATCCTGCGCATCCCGATTATTTTTCTGACGCTTGGCATGACGGCATGGGGCATCATCGGGGGATGGAAAAAGTCCGCTGTGCCCAAAATGACTTCCATCTTTCTGGCATTTTATGCTATTCCCATCCTTTTTTATCCAGTCAATGATGTCCGGTTTATTCTTCCCGTCCTCGTCATCATGCTGTTTCATTTTACGATTGGATTCTCCATGGCAGTGCAACTTGCCGGAGAGAAACTCGGCGCGCGTGCCACTAGTGTTTTGCAATGGAGCGTTGTTGCGACCTGCATGCTGCCCGGCGTGTTCTGGGCCGCGGATTTCATCGGGAACAACATTGCCTATAACAACATCCATTCGGCGTCGGCAACGTTACAAGAATTGAACCAGCTGCCTCCGCACTTTCGAAGGCCGGTTGACCTCGCAGGCAAATTCATCGCGGCAGGTTCGGATTCCTCTGCGGTTGTTGGGACGGGATGGAAAGAGCTCTCCTTCTGGCTGGAAGGAAGGAAGATTGTTGAACTGAACCCTCAGATCACGGTTGACCAATTTGACTATCTCATTCGGGATTACGGCATCGGTAATCTCATGTCGACGGAAAGCGCCCTGGGCGTAAAAGAGTTCGAGACGCAGATGTCGGCCTCTCGTCGTTTTAACTTTCAAGAGCTCGGTGCCGTCGGAGCAATCCACGTTCTCAAAGTCGAACAAAAGCAAGATGTGGCGTTACAAGGGGGCTCGACTCAACCGCGGGGAAAACCCGAACGAAACAAAACTCGGGACGATGAAGGGTCTCCGCCACGTGCGGGCCAGTCAAACGGATTTTTGGCGGGCCTGGATCTTCTTGAGACGAATCCTGCAAAAGCCGAGTCGATCTTCGTGGAGCTGTGGAAAACGAAAAAAGGCGTGGCGACGATCGTTTTTCAGATTGCGCTCGCCAAGGAGTTCGCCGACAGCCTTGAACAGGCGAGCGCCATGTTCAAAAGTTTTGTGACGCTTGGCCAGGCGGGCTGGTTTCTTTCCCAGTCGTTGGCTCATCAAGAAATCATTGCCACGCTTCAAGAGGCCAAAACAGAACGTGATCCACTCCGCCGCGCTGAGAAATTTCAGCGCGTGGCGGTCAGTTACTGGGAGTTGGGGTTTCGCAAACGCGCAATGGAGATGCTCGCCCGGTCGCTGGCGTCGGATGCGAATTTCTTTCCGTCACTCATTTTTGGGTCCCTCTATGCTCTTCAAGCGGGGGATACGACGGCCTCCCGAGAATTCCACAATAAGGCTGCATCCATCGAGCCCGCGAACGAGTTAGTACAGGGATTGACGGTTCTTTTCCAGCATAGAGATTCGCTTGGATTCAACCTCAGCTCGATCAGGAAAGAAGGCGTAAGGGTTGGAATTGCAGAGTCGTATGTCCGGATGGGGCTACGCGAAAACGCGATCGACGAGCTCCTTTTCGTTCTCAGCCGCAATCCAAAAAACCGGGATGCGCTGGAATTGCTCGCCGACATCTACATCGTCAAACGCAGGTTCGCACCCGCACGGAGAGCTCTTTCCCGGTTGCTCGCACTGAATCCGGACGACAGGAATGCACTTCAGAAAATGGATGCCGTTCTGGAGAAATGGCGTTAATATCATACACATGCTGAAAACACACTTGTCGACGAGACATCTGAGTGTTGTCATTGCCATTGTTTTGTTTCTCGGCATCGGCGCCTCCGGCCTCAACGACATGATCATTTACACGCCTGACAGCGCGAGATATCTTGCCCGCGGGATTTCAGTGGCTTCTTTCGAGGGCTTCCTGGACAGGACTGTCCCCGAGCCGAGTCACTATGTGTTCCATGCGCCTCTTTATTCGGTATTACTTGCGCCCAGCCAGATGCTTTTCCCGGCCAGCGTTGAGGCGGCAAAAGGCTTCACGTTCCTGCTTTCTCTCCTTTTGCTCTTCCTCTTTTATCTTTGGTTGCTTCCGAGAGCCGGGCGCCTTGCCGCAATGGTGGCAACCCTCTTTCTGGCACTCAACCCGTTGACGTTTATCTACAGCACTCAAATCCTTTCCGACATTCCATTTGCCGCCTGCTTTATCCTGTTTTTTATCCTCGCGGAGAAACTCGAGCAGGATGAGCATCGAAAAATGTCGATCGAATGGGGCTTAGTCGGGACGGCCGTTGCGGTGGTTTTTCTCAGGGAAGTGGGTTTCACCCTCATAATCAGCGCAACAGCATTTTTCATCCTGAGGAAGAAACCCAAGCTCGCCGCGACAATTTTTTTCGTCTGCCTTTTTCTCTATTTCCTGTGGTTTGTCCGCAACGAGCTTGTTGTTGGAGCGCTGGAGAATCCCCCCGCCCGCAACACGGGATTCTTTTGGGCTCATCTCTTCACAGACCAGCGGGCGACGCTTGTCGAGGAGATTTTTGCCCGCATCAAAACGAACGCCGTCGTCTACGCGGGACTTCTCGGAAGGCTCGTGCTCTTTCCTGAATTTGTTCAACGGGCTCATTCCCTTATCAGCCCCGACGATCCTTTGGTGTATGCCGTTGTTGTCGCGTTGCGTTTTGGACGGGCGCCCCTGATACTGGCCATGGCCGGCCTGTCTGTCTACGGCCTTGTTGTTGAACGGACGAACAAGGCATTTCCAATGTTCGTAACCGTTCTCGTTTGCTATCTGGGGATGTATCTCGCGTACCCGACAAACGATATCCGGTATATGTATCCTTTTGTTCCCGTTATTCTCCGACTGCTGGCAATAGGGGGGACCGACCTCTTTCGACGTTATCAAAAACTTCAAAGTAAACTATGGCGAAGCGCCACCGTCGTGTTTCTGTGTCTCTGTCTTGTTCCCAATGCTGTGTGGATGTTCAACGCTGTCAGAAACAGCTGGATGTATACGATTTCTCCCCTGGCCTTTTTTGAAGACATGGAAAAAGGGAAACGGTACCCCGAGCAGTTTGGGAAGCCGCTATCCCTGGCTGCTGCGTGGGCGGCGCGTCACTGCGACTCTACAAAGATGGTCGCCAGCAGCATGAAGGAAACGGCCTTCTGGCTGGGCAGGCGGCCCGTGGTCGAGGTCAACGAAAACACGATGGACGTCAAACTTCGTGATTACAACGTCCGCTACATTGTTTCGCTGGTCAGCCGGATTGGGGTCAATGAGCTGGAGGCTGCGATGGGAAAATCCTCATCGTTCAACTTCAGGCCCGTCCATCGCGAAGGAACAGTTGAGGTCATCGAAGTGACGAAGAAGAATCATCCGCATCACACACTCTCGAGCGAGACTGTCATCAGTCATAGCGCAAGAAAAGACAGCGTCCGCCTTGAATTCAGGCGAGGCCTGGAAATGTTGAAGACGGGAAAGGCGCAGGAAGCTGAGTCATTGTTTTACCGGCTCGGGTCGCAATACGGGAGAGAGGCGGACATTGTGTTCAACATTGGGATTGCGAAGGAATTCGCCGGACGTCTGGACGAAGCGGAACAGGAATACCGGTCGTTTCGGCTACTTCCCCAGGCGGGGAACCAGATTGTTCGCGCCTCGTATCACCTCGAAGTCATTTCCAGGATTCGTGATGCCGAATCACAGGCGAACAGGCTGGAGAAAGCAGCGCGGCTTCAGATCGTGGCCATCAATTACTGGGAACTTGGCTTTCGTCAACGAGCATTGACTATGCTCCGACGTTCGCTTGAGGCCGATTCCATGTTCTTTCCTTCATTGATTCTCCATTCTCTTTATTCGCTTGAGATGGCTGACACGTTGACGTCGAAGAAGTTTCTTCAGCGATCCGGGTCCATCGAGCCGTTGAATGGGCTGGTTCAGAATCTCTATCGGATTTTTCAGCTTACGGATTCCCTGCGCACAGCGAGGTCGTCAGCCGAAAAGAATTCGCATCGGGTATCCGTGGCGCGGGCGTATGAAGCCATGGGGCTCCGCGAAGAGGCTATTGGAGAACTGCTTGTTGTGCTCGAAGAAGATCCCTCGAATGAGAGCGCCTTGAGGCTCCTGGCGGAGCTTTACGAGTTCAAACAGCGGTATGCACCGGCATTGAAGGCGGTCACAAAGCTTCTCACGCTCCATCCGGACGACGAGGCATTGATACAAAAAAGGGATGCGCTCCTGTCGCGTTGGTGAACGGGCGATATTGATTTTCCACACTGTTTTCGGTAAGTTGTTCTCCAACGAGGGCCCTTAGCTCAGTTGGTTAGAGCAGCGGACTCATAATCCGCTGGTCGTAGGTTCGAGCCCTACAGGGCCCACACCATTTCATCCAAAGTCCCCCGTGTTACGCTACGATCGACTCAAAGTGCTTTACAGGGAATGCGGTAAACCGGTCTTGAAAAGAATCTCCAGAATGCCGATATTATAACGGTTTCTGGGATCGACGCGGACAGTTCATCGACGTGACCTGAAGTAGCAAAGGGGGGCAATGGGTCAACAACAGCTGATACTTGTTCTCCTGGCAATCATGGTTATCGGTGTTGCTATCGCGGCTGGACTTGGTTTGTTCTCATCAAACCAGGCGGGACAAAACAAACTAGCCATTATCAACGACCTGAATAACCTCAGAGCAATGGCGTACAAGTACCGCATTCGTCCCAGCACGATGGCGGGAGGTGCGGGGAGCTATGAGGGGTTTGTGTTACCCGGCAAGTTCGCGTCGAACGAAAATGCAAACTACACGTTGAACGTCACGGCTGATGAAATCGTCGTTACGGCCGCTTCATACGTAACACCCGCAAACACGATCACCGTCGGTATTGACAGCAAAGGAAAGTTTACAGATTGGACGTATACCGGCGATTTTCAGTAGCAGGCCGCTTGCCTCATGGGGTCGCAATAAAGACTGCGACAGTCCGATCGTTGTTCGGCCTGCGTCAATCTTTCCTGACCGCCAATCTTTTTACCCGCCGATCTTTATGGCGGGAATGGCGGTATTGACGCTCCTGGCACAGCTATCAGTTTTGCCGAACACACGCTGGTACTCTGCATTCGGGCTTCTTGACACAGAGTGTGAAAAAACGTATTTTCAATGAAGGCACGAAATTCGTGCCGGCTGCGTTTTCAGGCTCCCCATTTGAAATGAGGTCACTGCTATGGCAGAATTCAAAGTTGAAGGCATAACGGCTTCCGGCAAACCTGTCGGCGGCACCATCACGGCCGACAACAGGACCATCGCAAAGAAAAAAGCGAGCGACCTTGCTGCCGAAAAGAAATTCAAGGTCACGGGGGTTTACGAGCGTGTCAACTGGATCTACCGTGTTCAAAAGGGCGTAGAAAAACCCATCGACGGAGAGCAGAAAGCCTTTACGAAAGACGAGGTCCGGATTGCCCTCGAGAAGATGGGGTACAAAGTTACCTATGTCCGGAAGAAACTCTTCGGGAACAAGCTCAAAGCAGCGCCTCCAGTCGACATTATTTCCTTTGTCCGCATCAGCGCGGATTTGATGAGACAAAAGCTGCCGTTTAACGAGGTCTTGCAGCTTCTGGTGAACGACACGACCAACCCTGCCTTGCGGGATGCGTTGAAAGAGATCAACACGGAGCTCAAGCAGGGAAAAGACAGCGAAAAAGTTTTTGTCAAGCAGTCTGCGGTCTTCGGAAAGTTCACGGCCAATATGCTCGGCCTCGCATCCAAGAGCGGCAACATGGCGGAGATTTACGACAGCACGGCGAAATTTCTTGAACGAAATGCAGAGTTCAAGCGCAGCCTCAAAAGCGCGCTCATCATGCCCATGGTAACGCTTGTTGTCCTTTTGTTTGCCATCCTGTTCTATGTGGCCTACATCTTTCCGAAAACTGCCGAAGCCTTTGTCAAAATGGGCGTGGATATGTCCGCCTACCCCATGACGGACGCCTCGCTAAAGTTCAGCGCATGGCTCATCGACAATGTATTAATCCTGCTGATTGTGTTCACTGTCCCCGTCGTCGCCTTCATGCAGTTTATAAGGACAGAAAAGGGCCAGTTCATGATGGATGAGTACATCATGAAGGTTCCCGTTGTTGGTCCACTGCTCCATAAGACAGCTATTGAGATTTTTTGCCGCGTCTTCTACGCTTTGTACAGCGGTTCCGGCGAGAATATCGAAGTCATCAGGATGTCTTCCGAGGCTTGCGGCAATAAGTACATGGAGAGCCGGATCAAGGGGATAGCGATACCTCTCATGCTGGAAAAAGGAAAGGGGCTGACGGAGGCGTTTGAGGCGACCGGCGTGTTTACCAAGACGGCGATCTCGCGGTTAAGCTCCGGCGCTGAAACCGGAACCGTGCGAAATACCGCATTGCAGCTGGCCGAGTACTACGAAAAGGAAACAACCTATAAGCTGAGGAATGCCATTGAAGTCATTCAGTTAACCGTGCAAATGATCATCATGCTTGCGTTGACCGGATTGACGCTGGTTTCGTCGGAAACGGCGGCTGTCTCACCGAAGAAACCCGGAGGCTTCATCCTGCCGCACATAGTATCGTTTCTGGGGTTCTAACTGCCGCCATACCACATCAGAATGGCGGTCAGGTATGAGTTTACGGAGGAGTAATCAATGCCCGAACTGGATATAACTGATAAAATTGGCTACACGCTTCTCAAGAAAGGCATCATCGATTTTGAGACGCTTGAGAAGTCCCTGAAACTCAAGGATTCCGACGAAAACAAGAAAAACCGGAAAAACCTTGGGCAGATTCTCGTGTCGGAATTCGGCGCCGACCATGATGCCGTGTTCCGCGAAGTCGCCAACCTGTACGCCTTCCGTGAGCTGTACCTTGCAGATGAAAAAATCGACGACCCGCGTATCGCCTTTGTCAAGAAATTTGTCGACCAGCTCTCGGACCAGCAGCGTGAGATGATGACGCAGGCGAAGATGCTCCCGTTCAAGTACGATGAGCGCCAGACGGACAAACTGATCATCATTGCCGCAGACCCCACCGACCGCAATCTCCCCGTGGTGGCGCGGAGCTTCAATGTCAAAAAATACGAAATTTGCTACGTGCGGTTGAAAGAGCTCCAAAACCTGCTGGAAAAGGTTGCCCCGAAGCAGAACGAGTTTCTCAAGCTCCTTCAGGATGACAAGGTCAATATCGACGAGGGAACCGGTAGCAAAGAGGATGCCGAAGTCAATGAAGATGAGCTCAACGCAGAGATCAACAAGAGCGCCCTGGTGAACCTGTTCGAGGGCTGCCTCGTGGAAGCGGTCCGCCGGGATATCAGCGATGTTCACATCGTTGCGGCGGAAGGAAACAAGACGAACTTCATGTTCCGGCTCGACGGTAATTTGCAGGTCTGGCATTGCCAGGAAAACACCGTGCCGGAAGCAGTCCTCGCCGTGGTGAAGGACCGCACGAAAAACGTCGATCGGTTCGAGCGCGAAATGTCCCAGGACGGTTTTATCCAGCGCGTGGTCGACGGCCATCAACTTCGCTTCCGTGTCTCGATCATGCCCATCGTGACGACGGAGTTCAAGCATAAATTTGAAAGCGTTGTCATCCGCGTGCTGGACGACCGCAAGGTCATCACCGATTTGGAGAAACTCGGCCTGCAAGGTCCGGCCCGCGGGTTCTTTTACAAGGCAATCGGGAAGCCGCAAGGCATCATCATTTTGACAGGGCCTACGGGTTCCGGTAAATCAACAACGCTGATCGCAGCTTTGTATCAGGTTATCGACCCCACCGTCAACGTGCTGACGATTGAAGAGCCGGTGGAGTATATCATCAAAGGAGCGCGTCAGCTCAAGATCGGGCCGAAGATGTCGTTCGAGCAATCCATCCGCGGTATTTTGCGTCACGACCCGGATATCGTGCTCGTCGGTGAAATGCGCGATAAGATCACGGCGGAAACGGCCATCAAGCTCGCCAACACAGGTCACTTGGTGTTCTCCACGCTGCACACGAACGACGCACCCAGCGCCGTCGCACGTCTGTATAAGATGGGCATCGAGCCCTTCCTGATTGCATACGCGATCAATATTATCGTTGCGCAGCGCCTGATCCGCACGCTCTGCAAAGTATGCAAACAGCCTATTGATGAGGCCGACAAGGCAGATCTGCTGAAGTTTGGTTTTACGGAAGATGACCTGAAACAGCACACGATCTACAAACCCAACGGCTGCGACAAGTGCAACGGCGGATGGAAAGGCCGTGCGGCCATTCACGAAGCACTGTATTTCACAAAAGCCATCAAGGATATCATTCTGAACGCCGGCGACAAAGTTGACGAAAACCAGATACGGGAACAGGCTTCGAAAGACGGCATGTGGACGTTGCGCCGCTCGGGCATGGAGCGCATGAAGGAGGGGATGACGGCGCTGGAAGAGGTTCTTGCCTCGACGGTGGAAGATTTTTTTTTTTCTTTTTCCTCCCCATTTGATGGGGAGGTGTCCTTATGGAAATAATCTTGCGGACGGAGGGGTCGCTTTTCGACTTGATTCAGTTTTTCGTCTCGACCACCCCAGCGCTGTTTAAGCCAAAGCCCCTCCTGTCCAGGAGGGGAAAAAAGGTTTTCCTTTTTTTGTTTCTTTTTTTTTGCTTTCAATCCCGATTTCACAGAAGCTGGACCCCGCCTCGGATTCTGAGCTTTGACGGCGGAGGCCAGCGCTCACCGAAACAAAAAAAAGCCAGACCCTCAAGGGTCTGGCTTTTTGCTTCTCGTACTGTGCCACGACTTTTCCCAACGGGATGGCTTCGCCAAAAGTCGTGGCATGCTCACTTCACCAGCAGCATCTTCCGCATCGTCTGCTGCTTTCCGGCCTGCCCGCCATTTGTGTGGCGGGATTCCAGTCTCGAGATATACACGCCGCTTGGCAAGTGGGAGGTATCAGATTCCGCTTAATACGACCAATCATTGAAGCTGTTTAATCCTTTTCAGCGATAAACATCTTTGCGATGCTTGATTCGATAGATGAACACCTTTCTTTGGCCATCGTGGACTTCAAAGAGAACACGATAGCGGCCGACGCGAATGCGGTATCCGTTCTCGCCGAAAAGCTTCTGGACGCCAAATGGACGTGGGTTGAATGAAAGATTCGCAATTTCGTTGTGCTATCCTCTGAACTTCTTTGTTGGGGAGGGTATCGAGGTCGCGCTGGGCGGGGGGTTTAAGAATGACTTCGTATTCCACGGTTCTTGAGATACTGGTTGAGCTCCACGTCCTTGCCTGTCACTTTCCGGGCCGCCGCAAGGTCGTGTTGGTCCTCCAGAAGCTCGATGAGATCAGCGAAGACAGGGTTCTTTCTGAGCTCTTCCCACTCTCTCCGTGGAATCTGAACTTTCGATCTTGTCTTTGTAAGCATCGTAAGCAAATATAGAACGTTTATCGTGGAAAAACAATAGCCAGACTTTGAATCTTGCTTGCGGGCGTCTGAGCAAAATCTCTGAGTCGGATCGAGTTAATAATGTAGAAGCCTGCCTTCTACCCTGAACCGCATTGGAAGAAGACAGGCTTCTACGAGTCTCGTGCTTTAGAACCTACGGCGGATTACTTCACCGCGCTCCTCGGTGTTATTTTTTTATTTGACGAGGAGCATCTTCCTCATCGTCTGCTGCTTGCCTGCCTGCCCGCCGTCTGTTTGGCGGGCGTCCAACCTTGCAAAATACACACCGCTGGGCAAATGCGAGGCGTCGAATTTCACCTGATACAACCGTCCTGGTTCCGCGTCGTTGTCAAACAGTGTTGCAACCCGTTGACCCAACACGTCATACACCTGTAGGGACGCACGGCCGTGCGTCCCTACAGTGAATTGAATTGTGGTTGACGGGTTGAAGGGGTTCGGATAATTCGGCTCGAGGGCAAACGCCTTGGCGGCCGTAATTTCGACTTCGGCATTGCCGTAATACGTGGATGTGCCGTCAAAATCGACTTGCTTGATGCGGTAGCCATACCGGCCTGAGGGCAGGTTTGCATCGACGTAACTGTAATCCCGCGGCGATGTGCTCGTGCCGCGCGTCGCGCACGGGCTGCGCACCGCGGCCGGCACCGCGCCGCTGCCGACGCAGCTGGCTGCCCGCATGCCCGTCGACGCCTCGTACTTCACGGTGGTGCGCGAAGCGATGCGCCGCGCCGCAGAGACGTGGACCGGCGAGTGGTGGATCGTCGGGGGCGGCGGCACCGTCTGGGACGGCATGGCGTACGACCCTGTGCTCGACCTGATGTACATCGGGACCGGGAACGGCGCGCCGTGGAGCCGCGACGCGCGGAGCCCAGCCGGAGGCGACAACCTGTATCTCTCATCGATCGTCGCGCT
>JACPSI010000137.1 GCA_016193365.1 Ignavibacteriales bacterium | reverse complement strand
TCGTGTTCTCCGTTAATTCTTTCCAAACATGAACATCAAAGGACGCCAGACTCTTTCAGACCAGGCGCGTTCGTTATGCTCTGCATGTTCATCATAAAAGTACTCAAAATCAACGCCCTCGTTGTGGCCTTTTTTTAACAGAGTCTCCCTCATTTCGTCCATTCCGTTTTTTAATTGAGCCTCCATACCCGCTCCACCACAATCCATGTAGACACGAATAGCCTTTTTCGGACCGTTGTACGAACGGACTTCCTTGAGGATTTTGTCGTCATCAAAAAGAAATGCGCTCGAAAGACACCCGGCTTTGGAAAATACGTCGGGATACCACCACACGAATAAGAAACTGGCCAAACCGCCCATGGAAGAACCCATGATTCCTGTGTTCGAGGCATCTGTTTTTGTGCGGTACGTCTTATCGATGAAAGGCTTCAGTTGTTGCACCACGAATTTCGCATAGTTGCGTCCAACGTCGGAGTCGGAATACTCGGGGACTCTGTCCGGCGAGTTATTCACTGCCACGGTAATGATTTCTTGAATCTTTCCCGCTTGTATGAGGCTGTCGGTGACTTCATCCACCTTCCAGTCATAGCCAATGTATGAAGTACTCGGGTCAAACACGTTTTGTCCGTCATGCACATAAAGTACGGGATATCTCCTTGCCTCGACGTTGTTGTACGAAGGCGGCAGCCACACAATGACATCACGCTCGTAGCGAAGTCCCTCCCCCTTTATGGAGCGATGGTATCGTACAGTTCCGGTTATTCCTGAAGCGGATGGTAAGAACGAGTCACTCCATGCGATCGGACGGACAATGACGGTTGTATCTCGAAGCACAATCAGCTTAAAATTTCCCGGAACAACGCCTTCACTGTATACTGCTTGTCTGTTCCATGAACCGCGTGTGATCTTATACTCAAGTGCCGTCCGGCTCGAAAATAATCCAGTGATACTCCACGTCGAATCTTTTTCCCGATTTAATTCGACTTTTCCCGGATCCCAGTTACCAAGATTGGGATGATTGCCTGCCACAAAGATCCTACCCTCAGCCGGTGTCGAACGCGGGACGAAAACCTTTAACGTCACATAGAACTCTTGCGACACTGAGTTTGAGAGAAAAAGAACAGACAACAAGCAAAGAACCGAAACATGTGGAATCCTGCAGTCCGGCATGAATTTCATAAGGTTATCTGAAAAATATTAGACGTTATTTTTCTGGTTTGAGAATAACGCCTTTGTTTAAATGGCTGTTCATTTTCACAACGACCGGGGCTTGAAAACGGAGATGTCGCACATACGTCAATTCTTCGGCCGGAACCTGTTCGGCCAGCCATTTCCAATCGACAAAGCCATGATTGGTCAACGAGCTGACGGTGAAATACCCAACCATGAACGACGTAATATTCTGAAAAAAATGCGACCCTTGCGAAGGAGTGACATCCATGTCTTTGAACCCCGTTTCAATGATCGCTCTTGCCCCCGAAATCTGGTCCCACTTTACGGGAATGCCCAGCCATGGGTCGAGCGAACCCCACCGCCCGACGCCGATGAGCACATACGGCCTTCCCTCGTCCACGAGCTTGCGGTTCATGTGCATCACTTCCTGGGCGACTTCCTGGCTTTTTGACCTTTCGAATCTGTCCACATCGACGAGCACGATGTCGTACAGGTCGCTCAACACGCCGTGCCCCAGCACCTGCTCACTGTAGCAGATCAAGCTTTCGTGCTTCAACTCCTCCGTGGCCAGCTGTTCCGATTCGTAGCTCAACGCGACGGGGCGCATTTGGAGGACGCCAAATTCTCTTGGAGATCCGTCAGCCACGGACATTCGTACCGCAAACTCGATCTCGACCGGAGTGCCCATTCCCACGGTCCCAGCCTCGAGCAGCGATTCAAGGATCTGTGGAAGCGGAAATATCTTCCCCCTCAGGATTGGAGCAAAGGAGACAACCCGAAGGCCTTTCCTTGACAAGCCGTCGTAGATCGCATCGTTTTCCTGAGAATACGTTGAGCCGACATACTGGAGGGACTCATCCTGTTCTGCATTCTTCAAATCAAACCTCTTCAAGAGCCCTTCCGCCGAAGATATTTCCTCCGTCAGCCGGGCTTTAAGGTCCAGAGCAAAAAATGTGTTCTGGTTGTTTTTCAACGCCTGTTCCGGCGAAAAGAAATTCAGCAAATGCGTTGGATACCTGGGACAGAAACGAACCGAATTGCCTCCTTCGACCACGATTTTTCCAAGACCCAACGCAACAGAAACAATCCCATCTTCCGCAGTTTCCGGCGCAACCGGATAAAAGTTGTGTGACTTTGCAACTCCCGAAAAATCCGGGTAAAAGCGTTCTCCGTGCGCAGTCCCGACCATGCGTTGAATGATGACTGCCATCTTTTCTTCTTCGAGCCGGAAGGACGTGAACTTGATATAACTTTTGGCGCTCTGGCAGAAAGTTGAAGCATACACGCGCTTGATGGCATTGACAAGCTGGGCAAGGCGCACTTCAAGGTCGGAGTCATTGTTGGGAATCATATGAGTTTCATAGACTCCGGCAAACGGATGGTATTGGGAATCTTCCAGCAAACTCGATGAACGCACTGCAAGAGGATCCGTGACAAGTTCAAGATACTCTCTGAGCTTGGATAGGATTTCTGTCGGGAACCTTCGAACCTCGAGAAATCTTTTCGTCACCTCATGGTCGTTGGAGGCGTTGAGGGCAAAATGGCGTAAGTTGTTCTCATCAAGAAACTCGTCAAATACATCCGTTCCCACGACGGCGGCCGGTGGAACATGGACATGCACCCCCTCGAATTGCTCCTCGATGTCATACGTGCTGATGAGCGCATTGACAAATCCCAACCCGCGTGCTTTACCCCCGAGCGATCCTCCTCCGATACGTGCAAAACTTGCGTCGGGGTCAAACGTTTCCCTGGTAAAATCTGTAATCAACCCCCGCTGCCGCGAACGCCGATACTCCCTCAGATGTGATATGAGGTCCTCTCGCAAGCCGGTGATTGAAGGATAGTCCGAAACCTTTCTTGGCCTCAGCTGATGAGCCACCCAGAATTCCGTCCGCGCTTTCAGCCAGTTTGAAAAATGATTGCGCTCGGCGTGGTATTTGATGGTCGCATCGGGAACGACCCGGAGTTGGTCTTCAAGCGATTTCAGGTCTGTCGCTCGGCCAACCTCGCGGCCATTCGGCATGCGGAAAACAAAATCGCCGAAGCTGAAATATTGCGTCATAAACTGTCGCAATTCATGAAGAAGCGTGGGGGAATCTTTCAAGAGAAATGAACATCCGATGGCGTGGGCTTGTTCTTCATACTCCGGTGTGGTTGATTGGAGCAAGATGGGGATATCAGCTACCTGAGCCTTGACGTCTCTGGCGAACGTCAAGCCGGCGTGCTGGTCGGGCTTGTCGCGTTTGGGGAAGTCGATGTCAGAAATGATCCCGAGAATGTGCTCCTTGTATTTTTCAAAATATTCCCATGCTTCTTCGTATTTCTGGCATAACAGGATTTTCGGCCTCGCCCGCATTCGCAAAAACTTATGAGAGATATTAATTCCCTCCGAGATGAGCCGTTGCGACTGTTTGAGCACTTCCGTGTAAATAATCGGCAGAAAAGAAGAGTAGTACCGCACATTGTCTTCGATGAGAATAATTGACTGGACGCCGATTGTTTTCGTGTCGCGCTCAACGTTGATTTTGTCCTCGATATGCTCAATCATTCCTATGATCAGCCGAAAATCGCCCTGCCAGAGAAATACTTCATCGAACACCGACGTATCTTCATGGCTGAGGAAGTCGGAAAGTTCTTTGTTATCGTTGGCAAGGAGGACAATGGGAATGCCAAGCTTCGATTCTTTCACAAGCGTTGCAAGCCGGAACGCCGTCATGTCATCGATATGCAGCGTAGTGATGATGAGGTCGAACTTCTTGTCTCCTCCGGCGAGCGAAAGCGCTTCCGTCCCGCTTGAAACTCTGGTCAATTCCGGTGCGTGGCTGAGGCTGAGGCCTTGATATTCGTTCTGGATGAGTTCGTACAGCCTGCCGTCTTCTTCAAAGAGGTACAGGTCATAAAGGCTGGAAACGAGGAGAACGTCTCGGATTCGGTATCTCATCAGGCTCTGGAATCCCGGGAATCGGACTCCGTAGCCCTGTTCTAGCTCAAGAGGGTCAAGAGAGGATTCTGGCAACTAAGCTTCTCCCGTTTGGTCAAGTTCTATCAAAGTAGCAAAAAAAAATCGGAGTGGAAAACGCGCCATCATGAACATGAATGAAGCGACGCTTCTTTAGAAGAAAAAAAAGAGCAGAAGCGTCGCTTCTGCTCTGCAACAACGGTAGATGTGGGCTTCTCCCTTCGCTCCCGCCCAACCGAACTTATCTGAACGTGGTAGGTAACCTAGTCAGGGTTAACTCGATTCCTATACCAAGCCCTGATCCATCATAGCATCGGCTACCTTTAAAAAACCGCCGATATTCGCCCCATTAACATAATTGCCTGGCGTACCAAACCGCTCTGCCGTGTCGACGCACGTCTTGTGGATGTTCTTCATAATAAGATGCAGGCGGTTGTCCACTTCTTCTCTCGTCCATAACAGCCTCATGCTGTTCTGCGACATTTCAAGACCTGATGTTGCAACGCCGCCGGCGTTCGAGGCCTTACCCGGAGCATATAGAATGCCTGCATCGAGGAAGACTTTGACTCCATCCAACGTCGTCGGCATGTTGGCGCCTTCGGAAACGACATACACTCCGTTGCGCACCAGATTATGAGCGTCTTTCCCGTTGATCTCATTCTGCGTAGCACTTGGAAACGCGCAATCAGCTTTATGATTCCAGAGCGGATTATGGTCCGAGTTCTGATCGAGCGGAGTGTACGTCACACCTTTGAATTTATCCGCGTATTCCTTGATTCGTCCGCGTTTGACGTTTTTCAGTTCCATGACAAAATCCAGCTTCTTTTTGTCGATGCCTTCCGGGTCGTAAATATAGCCGTTTGAATCGGAAAGTGTGACTGCCTTGCCGCCAAGCTGCTGGATCTTTTCTACCGTGTATTGAGCAACGTTGCCGCTTCCTGAGACAAGGCAGGTTTTTCCCTCGAGAGTTTTCTTCCTCGTCGTAAGCATTTCAGCCGCAAAATAGACGGCCCCATAACCTGTGGCTTCCGGACGAATGAGCGAGCCTCCCCAGTTGAGCCCTTTGCCCGTCAACACGCCCGTGAATTCGTTGCGGAGTCTCTTGTATTGTCCGAAGAGATAACCGATTTCTCTTCCGCCCACACCAATGTCGCCCGCGGGTACATCAGTGTCGGGGCCGATGTGACGGAAAAGCTCCGTCATAAAGCTCTGGCAAAACCTCATCACTTCGCTGTCGCTTTTTCCTTTCGGGTCAAAATCTGATCCGCCTTTTCCTCCGCCCATGGGAAGCGTTGTGAGGCTGTTTTTGAAGACCTGCTCAAAAGCGAGGAACTTCAGAATTCCAAGCGTGACCGACGGATGAAAGCGTAACCCGCCCTTGTACGGGCCGATGGCGCTGTTCATTTCGATTCTAAACCCGCGATTGACCTGCACATCGTTGCGGTCGTCCAGCCACGGAACTCTGAACATGATGACTCGTTCCGGTTCAACAACGCGTTCCATAATTTTCGCCGACCGGTATTCCGGATGACGCTCGAGCACGAGACTCAATGATTCCGCAACCTCCTGCACTGCCTGGTGAAACTCGGGCTCCGCGGGATTTCTCGCCTTCACCTTTGCTACAAATTCATTTGCATAGCTTGACATAAAACCTCCTGAGTGACCTTTGTGTATGCTGGTTTATCGTACGATTTCGATTGCTGGAAAGGTGGATTGAAATCAGCAGGATAAGAGCAACATCCGTTCCATGAAATTATTGAGAAATTACCTTACGAAGGGCATTCAGATCCTTGGAATTCTAACTCTTGGGAATTTTATCCAGAATTTGAAAATAGGAAACGTTCTCAATGTTTTAGGGAAAAACACCGAGCTGGATATACGACGCTGCGACTTTGTCGATTGCTGAGATGAAGGCAGCTGTACGCAAATCAATGCCCGGCGTTTTTTTCCAGATGTCTCTTATTTCATTGTAGGCATTGATCATGGTATCTTCGAGGCCTGAATTGACGAGGTCTTCCTCCCCCGGACCCCGCGCAAGTTTTTCCTTTTCCTGCGGAGCCAGCCTTTGGCCCGTGGCACGTTCGATCGTAATAATCAGCTGTGTCAGCGACGTCTCCGCAAATCTCTTTCCCATTCTGCCAAGCCTGACATGTTGAAGATTCTTCAGCCATTCAAAATATGACACCGTCACGCCGCCGGCATTGAGATACATATCGGGGATAATCAACGTCCCTTTCTTCCTCAGGATTTCTTCTGCATCCGGAGTGACGGGCCCGTTTGCCCCTTCCCCGATTATTTTTGCCTTTACGCGGTGTGCATTCTGTGATGTTATCTGGTTCTCCAGCGCCGCAGGAACGAGAATGTCGCAGTCCAATTCCAAAGCGTCCAGCGATTTTGGAATATCCGTTGCACCTAGAAAACCAAGAATCGTTTTGTTCTCTTTTCGATGTTTGACCACCTTGTCGACATCAAGTCCTTTTGGATCAAAGATGGCACCCTCATACTCGGAAAGTCCAACGAGGACACAATCGGCCTCCTGGAGGAACTTCGCAGCATGATATCCAACGTTGCCAAGTCCCTGTACAACAACGGTTTTTCCTTTCAGGCCCGAACCCAAGCCCAGTGCTTTCATATCCTCAGTATGCAAACACGCCTCGCGAATCCCAAAGTACACGCCCCTTCCTGTCGCTTCCCTCCTGCCGCGAATCCCTCCCTGGCTGACGGGCTTCCCTGTTACGCTTGCAAGTGCATCGATCGCTTCCGGATGAAACGCCGAGTAGGTGTCTGCAATCCAAGCCATCTCTCGTTCCCCGGTTCCGTAGTCGGGAGCCGGAACGTCTAAACCGGGCCCGATGAAATTCTTTTTGACAAGTTCGGCTGTATAGCGGCGAGTAATTCTTTGTAGCTGCGTCACAGAGTATTTCTTTGGATTCACGCGGACCGCCCCCTTCGCT
>JACPSI010000143.1 GCA_016193365.1 Ignavibacteriales bacterium | reverse complement strand
CATCCTGTCGCTGTTTATGTTTTTCGGCTTCAAAAATGCAATGCTGATCTCGACGGCGATCCCCATTTCCATGCTGATCGGGTTTTTGGCGCTCTCATCGATGGGAGTCACGCTCAACTTTGTCGTGCTCTTCGCCCTCGTCCTTGTGCTTGGCGTGCTTGTCGACGACGCAATCGTGGTGGTTGAAAACATCTACCGCCACCAGCACGAGTACGGCAAGTCGCCCATCCAGGCAGCCCGCGACGGCACTGCCGAAGTAGCGCTCCCCGTGTTCACCTCGACGCTTAGCACTCTTTCGCCCTTCATTCCCCTGTTGTTCTGGCCGGGAGTCGTCGGTGACTTCATGTGGTATCTGCCGGTCACACTGCTGATGACCCTCGGCGCATCGCTGTTCGTTGCGAACGTCATCAGTCCTGTCCAGGGTGCGCAATGGATCAATTACAAGAAAGAAATTGAAAAAGCAAAAAGAGCGCTCGAACACTCCTCGATCTGGCGAAAGTATAATCCCGTGACCTGGTTGTATCATAAGACGGACGAAGTATTTTTTCCCTGGATGCAGGAAAGATATTCCGTTGCTTTGCAGTGGGCACTGAGTCATCAGGCATTGTTTTCATTTCCGATGTTCAGCGTTCGGACATGGAAGTGGACAAGGTTTGAGCTGAGTCATCGGGTGGCAGTTCTCCTGGGAACAGTTGCGCTCCTGGTATTTACATTTTCTCTTTTTGCGGCAATGAACCTTGGAATGGAATTTTTCCCCAACGTCGAGCCGGCCCTGGTGAACGTTCGGATCGATACTCCTCCCGGGACATCGCTCGAAGTCACCAACGGGCTCTCGGCCATTGTCGAGGAACGCATTGCACAGATTGAGGGCAAGCTGGACGTGGAATTCGTTGCAGCCAGCGTCGGCACCTCCGAAGACCCGTTCGATTTCGGCGGACAGGGAACGTCCAATAAAGCGGGCGTGGCCGTGAATTTCTATGAGAAGACGAAGAGGAACCAGAACAGTTTCGTAACGATCGATGAAATCCGTTCGGCGACCACCGGAATTCCCGGCGGTATCGTGCGCGTGGTACGGCAGGAGATGGGGCCACCAGTGGGCGCGGCCGTGAGCATTGAGATTTCCGGCGACGATTACGAACAGCTTGCGGGAATCAGCAGACGGGTGCGTGAATCCATCAAGGATGTGCCGGGCCTTGTCGATTTGAAGGATGATTTCAACACGGGCAAGCCGGAAATTGAAGTGGTCGTCGACCGCGAAAAAGCCGGATTACTCTGGACCAATACCGGACAAATCGCCGGCACAGTCCGTTCAGCTATCAACGGCGCTGAAGCGTCGAAGTACCGTGTAGGCGATGACGAATATAAAATCCGGGTGCGGCTGCAGGAAGACCAGCGCACGTCCATGCAGGATTTGGAGAACATCCACATCACCTTCATGAACCGACGGGGGACTCTTCTCTCCATCCCGCTTGCCTCGGTGGCCGACATCCGTAAGACTACCGGTGTCAGCGAGATTCGTCACAAAGATCTCAAGCGCGTCATTACTATCACCGGCGGTGTCGAGGATCGCGTCGCTTCCGAGGTGCTCAACGAAGTAAAAACGCGACTTGCTGGATTCGATCTCCCGTCCGGCTATAACATCCGCTTTGGCGGCCAGGATGAGGAGCAGGGAAAGGCAATGGCGTTCCTTGGCCAGGCATTCGTCGTCACCTTGCTGCTGGTGTTCCTGACGCTTGTAATGGAATTTAATTCGATCAAGGTTCCGCTCGTCATCATGTTCACCGTTCCACTGGCGCTCATCGGTGTGCTGTGGGGCCTTATTATCACACAAACGCCTTTTTCACTTATTATGACGGGAGTTGGCGTGATCTCTCTTGCGGGCATCGTGGTGAAGAATGCCATCGTCTTGTTGGATTTTGCGCGGCGAAAACGTGAAGAAGGAATGCAGCTCGACCGGGCACTCGTTGAAGCCGGAAGGACGCGCCTTCGCCCTATCATGCTCACTGCCGCAACGACGGTGCTCGGCGTGTTACCTCTTGCCACGGGATTTGATTTTGACTGGCGTGCCTTCAAGTTTGTCGTCGGGGCGGAGAGTGCGGGGTTCTGGGGGCCTCTCGGCGTCGCGATCATCTCGGGGCTGACAATCTCCAGTTTCCTGACCCTGGTCATCGTGCCGGTGATGTACTCAAAGCTGGAAGAAACCACGGAATGGTTGAAATCTTTGTTTGCAAAGACACTCGACGGTGAGGCCGTTGCCCTCACTCCTGAGAACGGGAAAAACGTCACCGAAAGAGAAGAAATCGTCGCGAAGTAACAACGGAGACCTTCCGAAGGTTGGTTTGTGCAGCAAAGACCTTCAGAAGGTTACTCCGCAGAATTGATTTTGGCAACCAGTCATTCCTACCAGCCTTCGTAATCTACCTCGCAGAGAACGGACTCCAGGTCGTTGAAGACAATCTTCTTTGGTTCCAGAGGCAGAGGGGGAAGGTCAAACTCGTTTGTTGTGTTGTTCACCATTACCCTCACCCTGCTCACCTGATCTTTCCCAAAATCAATCAACAGCGGCACGATCATTTGGAAGTCATCGTCAACATTCTCCTGTTTGACCCGACAACGAACTTTGAATTTGCCTTCAGGAGTTTCGGTCACCTTATAGGCGAATTTGTACGTCGGGATCTTTATTCTGTACAGCCATTGATTAAAGAACCATTGCATGCTTGAATTTACGTGTTCTTCGACGACTTGCTGAAAATCCTGGCTTGATGCTTCTTTCTCTGCATACCGTGAATAGAAATCTCTCATCATGTTGACGAATCGATCATCCTTCATGGTTTTCCAGTCAAGCAGCAGATTCCTCAGCATGTGCAGAACCCAGGCGCCTTTCTTGTACACAATCAAACTGTAGTCCCCTCTAGTTGAGCTGGATTCCGTGCGGTATCCAAGCCAAACGGGTCCTGCTTCCTGGTCTGAATGAAAGAGGTACTTGCGATTTTTCAGAATTGCTTTTTTCCATTCCTCCAATTGTTTGAAGAATTTCTTGTTGTCGTTCAGCACTACCTGCATGTACCACGCTCCCGAGTAATCTGAAAATCCCTCGCTAATCCATTGGTCGTGATACGTTTTGAAATCGACGCCGATCCCCCACCATTGATGAGCAACTTCATGTGCTCGAAAGATTTGATCTTCGCCCTCATAACTCTGAAGTTGAAATGTTTCCCATGCAAGATGAATGAGGCCGGGAAAAGCTTCTCCGTGGGAATAGGAAATCTCCGTTGCATAGAATTTCGGGATCTGATTTTCACCATACATCTTCGTGAAAAAGGCAATGCTACTTGCCATATCGTCCCCGACATACTTCTCCATATCCTTGCCAAACGCAAACCCTCTGTCAAAAAGATATTTTTCCAAAAGTGGGTCGCGTTTTTCGGACATCAAGACGTTGATGGGTAATCCTGCATCGGTGTTCACGACATGTTCTTTGAAACGTCCAATATTAAATGATGCGTTTCGGATTGGCTTGGATGTCACCCAGTGCGATATTGTCGTATCGCCGCTGGTCAATGTAGAAACATTTTCACCGACGCTCACAAACTTGTATTTTCGTCTTGAAGGTCAGGTCAAACATTGCTTTTCTGCGCCCATGCCTCGGTATCCAGAAGATTGACTCCTTGATCAAGAATCTGTCGTAGCCGGCATCTCCGATGATATCCCCCCGGTAGTGGAATGTATACGTTCGCTGGTCTCCCTCTCCAAGAGATTCGCCGCATTCAATCCATATTCTGTCGCCTTTCTTTCCCTTAAAAAACTTCACTCGAACTCCTGCCTCAGACAACACGGAATCAACCTGCAAATCCTCAGAAAGATAAAACATGACCCATTGCTGCCCCCCAAAAAGCGAGGTGAAGGCGACTTTCGCGGTTGCAGAAAAATTCAGAACTGACCCAAACACTTTTGACCCTTCCGAAATTGTGGAAACCACCTTATAGCTGTCGATTTTCAGACTTTCGTGCCGGCTGTTTTGTTCGTCGAGCGACAGTTCGTAATCGCTCCGGCGATGGAACTGACTTACCACCTCTCTCCTGTGTTTTCCGTGTCGATCATCCTTTCGTCTCCGCATCATTGAGATTTCCTCTGTTGCAAACGGGTCACACAGGAAGAACAGAGGTTCGCTCGAAGCGTTGATGTGGGCATAAAAAAGTTCATTCGATCTTTTATCGAGGATCGTTTTCATGATGGAATACTCGATTTCCTTCTTTTCAGGATCTCCTAAAAACCCTATGGATTCTTTAATTTCGTCGTTCGCGTCATCGTTGACCCTTTCAGCTGAGAATACGAGATTGCTCCTAAGCTCTTCAAGCGTGCTGTCAGCAAAAAAAACAACGAGACTGCGAATCTTCTCGTGAATACTGTCTTTCTCAAAGAATCGATACACTTGATCTTTCTCAATTTCAGTCGGCGGCCTGAAGTTGAATGTCCCATTCCCGATGAAGACAGCGCTCATAACTCTTCCCGCAATTGGTTTACAGAGGTAGAGTTTTCCCTCGCGTAGATCGAAAACACCTACGTCGCGGATGAGCCTGAGATTCTCGACTTTTGCCACCGCCTCCGGATCCGTTGTAAGCTTACTCAGCTCCTCATACATCGCTTCATACTGCGTAGAAGTTATTGATTCTCTTTTCTGCGCGGGGAGGAATGAACTGGCTAATAGGAGAAACATGATATGTTTCGACCACACACCATAGTTGAAGATCATTGTTCCACCGAAAATTGTGAGAGATTTCTTAAGTTATTCGTAAATTTGGAGTGTTTCGTCTCGATGTGAAAGTTACCTCATTAGTCGAATATTATCAACCAAACATTCTCTCAAAGTGAATCATGCGTGGGCACCTCATCGACGAATTCTTGCCTGAGTTTCATTTCTCCGAACATCACAGCATAACCACTCGTGCCGATGCTCCAACTGTGTTTTCCTTGCTCCGCAGCCTGAATTTCGAAAGCTCTGCAATAACGAAATTCCTGTTCAAACTGCGGGGATTGCCAACCACGGCCACCTCCCTTGAAGGCCTTCAACACATGGGCTTTGTTTTTCTCGGAGAACGGCCACACACCGAAATCGTCCTTGGCATCGTAGGCAAATTCTGGACAC
>JACPSI010000145.1 GCA_016193365.1 Ignavibacteriales bacterium | reverse complement strand
TAGGCGATGAGACTTCCGAAACTTTTCAAAACTTTGGAAGTATGCGGAAGATAGACTGTCTCTTTCCAATTTTCGAGCGCCAGATGATAGAACCCGTTTGGTACCTTCCTTTCCATCATTTTCTTGACAAAAGACCAAATCCTCTCTATATTAAAATGACTTTTTTGAAACAATTTTCCTCACTTTTTCGAATTTTTATTCTCAAGTGCTTACGGAATTCGGAAAAATCCTCATCTTCTTCATCCTCGGAGCCGTGTTTGTCGCCGGCGGCTTGATTACGTCCTGGATCCTCAGGCCCAACAGACCTTATCCCGAAAAGAATCGACCCTATGAATGCGGCGAAGAACCAGTCGGCAACGCCTGGGTGAGGTTCAACGTCCGCTTCTACGTCATCGCCCTTATCTTTCTCATTTTCGACGTGGAAGTCGTTGTACTCTTTCCGTGGGCCCTGGTCTATCGTCAGCTGGGGCTTTTTGCTTTTGTGGAAATGGCAGTCTTTCTCCTGATCCTTATTGTCGGATTCGCCTATGTGTGGGTCAAGGGAGATTTGGACTGGGACAAGCCGAAACCGGTCGTCCCACAGGTCAACCGGCCAATGCAAACGATACAAGAACCCGTTGTCAAAAATGAACCGGTCGCAACATAGAGGTTGATGCATGGGTCTCCTCGACTACAAGTTTGAGAATAGCAACGTTTTTATCACTTCGGTTGAAAATCTTCTGAACTGGGCCAGGCTGTCGTCTCTGTTCCAGATGCAGTTTGGCCTGGCATGTTGCGCCATAGAAATGATGGCGGCATCGGCGTCCAACTTTGACATTATGCGATTCGGCGTGATTCCCCGTGCAACCCCGCGTCAAACAGACGTCATGATTGTTGCGGGAACGGTGACGCTCAAGATGGCATCACGTATCAAACGGTTGTACGACCAGATGGCGGAGCCCCGATATGTCATTTCAATGGGAAGCTGTTCCAACTGCGGCGGCCCGTACTGGGAACACGGATACCATGTGCTTAAAGGTGTGGACCGTGTCATTCCCGTTGATGTGTACGTTCCCGGATGTCCGCCGCGGCCGGAAGCGCTTCTCGAAGGCATCATGAAACTGCAGGAAAAAGTGAGAAAAGAGAGTCTGGCGAGAAAAAAACAAATCGTATGACTCCTCAAGAAATCCACGACGGACTCAAGGCAAAATTCGGCGATGCCGTAGTTGAGGCAAAACTCGATGCGCCCCAGCCCTGGATTCGCATCGCTCCGAACAAGATGAAATCGCTGTGTTTCTTCTTAAGGGACGATGCTTCGTTCCAGTTAGATTACATGATGTGCCTCAGCGGCGTCGATTACAACGACGGTAATCTCGGCGTGGTCTATCATTTGTTTTCCATGGTTCACAAGCACAAGATTGTCCTCAAAGCAAACTGTCCAAAAGACAATCCACTTGTCCAATCGGTAAGCGAGGTGTGGGGGACGGCAAACTGGCATGAGAGGGAGGCGTATGACATGTTCGGAATTCAATTTGACGGGCATCCGGACCTCCGCCGCATTCTCTGCCCGGACGATTATCCCGGGTTTCCCCTCCGCAAGGATTTCAAAGTTCCCGAGTTTTACAACGGTATGAAAGTCCCGTACTGACCGATTCGACTCCCCGCCATGATTGAATCAAGAGTCCTCCCCACCGATTACGTTACCGAGCCAGGTCGTTTTCGCACTTCGACGGGCAAGACCCTCAAAACAGATGAAATGATCATCAACATGGGGCCCCAGCATCCGTCAACGCACGGTGTGCTGCGACTGGAAATTGTCGTGGACGGGGAAATTGTCGTTGACGTGATCCCTCATATCGGTTATCTGCATCGATGCTTTGAGAAACACGCTGAGCATATGACGAATTACCAACAGGTGATTCCGTATGCCGACCGGATGGATTATCTCGCATCGATGAATAATGACTGGGGCTATGCGCTCGCCGTCGAAAAATTGCTGAAGCTCGAAGTTCCGCCAAGGGTGGAATACATACGGGTCATCATGGCAGAGTTGCAGCGGATCGCAAGCCATCTGATCGCGCTAGGTACGTTCGGCATCGACATGGGCGCTTTTACCCCTTTCCTCTGGTGTTTTCGCGACCGTGAAAGAATCCTGGATTTGTTTGAAATGACATGCGGCGCAAGATTGCTCTATAATTACATTTGGGTGGGCGGGGTTTCTCATGATTTGCCTGCACGCTTCGTCGAGAAGGCGAAGGATTTCTGCAAATACTTTAAGCCCAATATCGTCGAACTCAACAACCTTCTGACGTATAACGAAATTTTTATCAAGCGCACGGCAAATGTCGGTGTGTTGCCAAAGGATGTAGCCATTAATTATGCCTGCAGCGGCCCGATGCTGCGGGGCTCCGGCGTGAACTGGGACTTGCGGCGCGACGACCCATATTCTATGTACAACAAATTCGAGTGGGACGTGCAGGTGGGGAAAGGCGAGATGGGACAGGTTGGGGACGTCTGGGACCGCTACATTGTTAAAGTTCGCGAGATGGAGCAAAGTGTGAGGATCATCGAGCAAGCGCTCGCAGCAATACCGGAGGGTAATGTGCAGCAGGCGATTCCAAAGCGAATCCGGCCAGACCACGGGGAAGTGTATGTGCGCACTGAATCGCCGCGTGGAGAGTTGGGGTTTTATATCGTGAGCGACGGGTCAACGAGTCCCTCTCGCGTGAAAGCTCGTTCGCCGGCATTCGTCAATCTGAGTGTTGTTCCGGAAATTGCCCATGGCTGCATGATTGCAGACCTCGTGGCTATCGTTGGCAGTACAGACATCGTTCTCGGCGAAGTGGACCGCTGACGCATTGATGGGAGGGAGTTCCACTCCCGACCATAACGTTGGTTTACTCAGGAGCAGAGCTCCTTCGCAACAAGAAACGTTGGAAATGACACAATGGAAGAACTAGGCAAAACCATACTAAAACTCATACCGGTCATCGGCGATCAACTCGCCGACATATCGGTATTGGTTTTTGTCATTGGAGCCGCGCCGCCGCTGATCTTTATTCTCCTGTACGCGCTCGTAACTCTGTACACTGAGATGAAAGTGTCGGCACATATTCAGGATCGGGTGGCGTACATGTACACCGGTTACCATGGAATACTCCAGCCGGTCGCGGATATTCTCAAGTTGATTCAAAAGGAAGACACAGTTCCCGATTCGGCGGACAAGACGCTCTTCAGGCTTGCTCCGTATCTGGTATTCATCGGGACGTATGCAGGCTTTGCAGTCATACCTTTCAGCAGCGCCTACATGGGCAGCAATATTAACCTCGGCGTGTTTTATCTCATCGCAGCCTCGTCGATCGTTGTTATCGGACTTCTCATGTCGGGCTGGGCATCGAATAACAAGTGGTCGTTGCTCGGCGCCATGCGCTCGGCTGCACAGCTCGTGAGCTACGAAGTACCGACCGCTCTTGCCGTGTTAGTCGCTGTGATGATCACCGGAAGCCTCAATCTCAATGAGGTCTCGAAATTCCAAGATGGCGGAATTCAGAATTGGATTCTTTTTGGGGGGCCAATGCCGATTACGCAGAAACTTCTGTTGCTCCCTTTTACGTTCATCACGTTCCTGATTCTCTTTCTCGCCGGCATGGCCGAAGTCAACCGAACGCCGTTCGATCTGCCGGAAGCCGAATCGGAATTGGTGCAGGGATTCAACACGGAATACAGCGGCATGAAGTTCGCGATTTTCTACCTGGCTGAGTACGCGAACATGTTTCTTGTCTCGGCGGTGGCGACATCGCTGTTCCTCGGAGGATGGTCGAGCCCGTTCGGCAGTTTTATGTCGGGACCGGTCTGGGGCGTGTTCTGGTTTGTCATGAAAGGTATGTTTTTCGTCTTCGTGCAGATCTGGATGCGCTGGACTCTTCCACGGTTGCGCGTCGACCAGTTGATGTACACATCGTGGAAAGTCATGACGCCGTTTTTGTTTGTGTGCATTTTTGCTGTCGGATTAATCTTGGTTTTGTAACGTGACACTCCACTTCGTCATTCCTTGTTCGACATTCATTATTCATCATTGACAGCCGTTCAAACATACTTCAGAAACATCTGGCTGGCTCTTTATACAGCCCTCATCGGCATGCGGCTGACCTGGCGCCATTTGTTCACTCCGGCCGTGACGATTCAATATCCCGACGTCAAGCTGAAGCTACCCGAACGGGCGCGAAACAGACTGTACGTCAACATCGACGATTGTATTGGCTGCGACCAGTGTTCCATGGCGTGTCCGGTCGACTGCATTACGATAGAGACGATCAAAGGAACGCCGGACCAGGATTTAGGAACGACATCGACGGGAAACAAGAAACGACTTCATGTTCCAGTTTTCGACATTGACATAGCGAAATGCTGCTACTGCGGGCTGTGCGTGTATCCATGTCCAACCGAATGCATCGTTATGACGGATGTGTATGAGTTTTCCGAATTCGATCGGCGCAACTTGAACTACCATTACAGCGCAATGACGCCTGCCGAAATCGCCGTCGCAAAGGAAAAGCTGCGGAAATACGACGAAGAACAAGCAGCGAAAAAAGCCGCGGCCGCTGCCGCCGCTCCGAAACCCCCCGCCCCCGCAGCAACAGCAACGCCTCCCCCCAAACCCGAAACCCCGCCAAACTAGAAAAGCTTGGACCTCTTCTCCGTCATATTCTACGTTTTTGCCGTCATCACGCTCGGCGCGGCCGGGATTGTTGTGTTTTCCAGAAATATCGTCCATTCAGCATTTGCGCTCCTCTTCGCGTTTTTCGGCGTTGCCGGGATCTACGTCCTACTTATGGCAGATTTCCTTGCCATTACACAGCTCATGATTTATGTCGGCGGAATTCTCGTCCTTCTCATTTTTGGCGTTATGCTAACGCAGCGGCAAATAGCAGTCGATATCAAAACGGGAACGATTCAGACAATACCGGCTCTAATTATTGTCTCCGCTCTCGCGGGTACGCTTGTGGGAATGTTCTGGGTAACGGTGTGGAGGACGAGTGGTATCCCTCCGGTTGAACCGACGGCATCAAAAATCGGCGAGCTGCTCCTGACAACCTATTTGCTGCCGTTTGAAGTCGCTTCGGTCGTGTTGCTTGTCGCCCTCATTGGTGCCGCGATGATCGCCAGAAGAGAGAAAAAAGCATGAGCCCTGCAGAGTTTCTTCAGTGGCTCAAAACACCGGGATTGAATCATTTTCTGATTTTGAGCGCTCTGCTTTTTTCACTTGGAATTTATGCAATCCTCAGCCGACGCAACGCAATCATGGTCCTTATGGGGATCGAGCTCATTCTCAACGCGGCGAACATCAACTTCATCGCCTTTTCACGGTATTCTACCGGCACGCTCGATGGCCAGATCGTTGCTATTTTTGTAATCATTCTTGCCGCTGCAGAAGTCGCCATCGCACTTGCCATCGTCCTGAACATTTATCAGACGTTCAACACCGTCAACGTGGACGAAATTAATCAATTGAAAGACTGAAAATGCCAATCTACAATTTTCTCCGCCAAAGGCGGATCCGCCTCCGGCGGAAATCCACAATCTTCAATGACTGAATCCACTCTTCTCACACTCTCCGTCGCCATTTTACTTCTTCCGCTGCTGGGATTTACCATCCTCATCTTTTTCAGCAAGAGGTTGCCGCGGCAGGGTGATTGGCTCGAAACTGGTTTCCTCTTCGTCGCTCTGGCAATTTCATTTGTGATTCTCTTCACGAAACTCACTTCGTATCACGACCATGTCGTCCAGGCGACATTTGGATGGGTTGATTTCGGGAATGTTCCCGGTTTTGGTCCGATGCGGTTGGATCTCGGCATTATGGTGGACAATGTCGCGGCCATCATGCTCGTCGTTGTCTGCATCGTAAGCGGCTTGGTGCACCTGTTTTCCATCGGCTACATGCACGGCGACGTTCGCTACGGCAGGTATTTCGCCTATCTCGGCATTTTTACGTTTTCGATGGTCGGCATCGTCATCACGAACAACTTTTTCATGATGTACGTGTTCTGGGAGCTGGTCGGATTGAGCTCATACCTGCTTATCGGCCACTGGTTTGAAAGGAAGTCTGCTTCGGACGCGGCAAAAAAAGCGTTCATCGTTAACCGCGTGGGCGATATCGGGATGTTCACCGGCATCATGATTCTCTTTGCGGCCTTCCACACCTTCACGTTTGACACGATTTTCGAGTCGATCAAATCTGGCAATATACCATTGGGCAGTGAGGCATGGCTCACCGCTGCCGGAATTCTCATCTTCTGCGGAGCAATCGGAAAATCCGCACAGTTTCCGCTGCATGTGTGGTTGCCGGATGCGATGGAAGGTCCGACGCCAGTAAGCGCGTTGATTCACGCCGCGACGATGGTTGCGGCAGGCGTCTATCTTGTAACCCGAACATTTGCCATGATGACGGCTGACGCACTGATGTTCATTGCGTACATCGGAGCAATCACCGCATTTATTTCCGCAACAATCGCCATTGCCCAGAACGATATCAAGAAAGTTCTAGCCTATTCCACCGTCAGCCAGCTGGGTTATATGGTGATGGGACTTGGCGTCGGGGCATACACGGCGGGATTCTTCCATCTCACGACGCACGCGATGTTCAAAGCAGGGCTCTTTCTCGGTTCGGGTTCCGTGATTCACGCGATGCATCACGCCCTTCATCATGCAAACGACCATCATACGGACCCTCAGGATATTCGCAACATGGGCGGGCTGAAGTCGAAAATGCCCATCACGTTCTACACATTTCTGATGTACACATTGGCTATTTCCGGCGTTCCGCTGACGTCAGGATTTCTAAGTAAAGACGAGATTCTTGCCGGAACACTTGCCTATGGAAGTCTCACCGGGCACACGATTATCCCGATCGTCGGTTTTCTCGTCGCCGGTCTGACCGCATTCTATATGTTCAGGCTCGTCATTCTGACATTCTTTGGAGGGCACAAAGATCCTCACCGTCTCGAGGCTGTTCATGAATCTCCGAAGACGATGACAATCCCCCTGATAGTTTTTGCCGTGCTTTCCTTCTTTGCGTTCTACAGTTTCAACCCGATTGGCGCGTCAAGTGGCTGGTTCTACGGAGCCGTGGAAAGGCCGGAATCGGTTGTGCCAGCGGCGACGGCTGCCGCCGGCATTCAAGAATTCGAAGAAGCGCTCCATCATTCTCACACGCCGGCCATGATTCTTTCAATTCTCATTGCCGCTTCGGGAATTCTTCTTGCGTTTGTGGTGTACTACTGGAACAAAATCAGCGCAGATGCTGTAGCCGGTGCTCTAAAGCCCGTTCACCAGTTCCTCTTGAACAAATGGTATTTTGATGAATTGTATCAGGCGACGGCGGTCCGCGGCACAGATGCCCTGGCGGCAGCTTATCGATGGTTCGACAACAACATTATCGATGGGTTTGTCAACGGAACAGCACGATGGACACTCGGCGTCACACAAGGCACAAAGGATGCGTGGGAGGAAGGAAATATCGGGGCGATTTTCTACATGGTCGTTGCCGGAGCGGTTTCTCTCTACGCAGGCTGGCTGACAACGATGCAGCTTATGCCGCTGGATGCGACACTCGCTTCCATGGTCATCAACGGATTGATCGGGCTTGGCGTTGCAGGGCTGGCATTCTTTCTGTTCTATGTTGGTGTTGGGGGTTTTGACAATAAGATCGTCGACGGACTCGTAAATTTTGTCGCGTATCTCGCGGGATTTCTCGGCATCGTAACGCGCAGGATTCAAACAGGCAAGGTGCAAACGTATCTGGCCTTTGTCCTTTTGGGCGTGATGGTGTTTTTCCTCTGGTTTCGCTAACAGACAGACTTTGAAGGAGTAAATAATGGAACTACATGTGCTCGGCGTCGGCGTGCTCACCTGGCTGACATTTTTGCCTATTATCGGCATGGTAGCCGTGCTTGTGCTGCCGAAGAACAACCCGGCGGCGGTGAAATGGACTGCGGCAGTCGCAACATTCCTTCAGCTTGTGCTGGCCGCAATTCTGTTCGTGATGTTTAACAAAAGCATGGCCGGTATCAACGACGCGGCAAGTATGCAGTTTGTGGAGAGGTTCAAGTGGATCGATATCCAGAGCCAATCGTGGTTTGGCCGCATCCAGATCGAATACTTTATGGGAATCGATGGCCTCAGCGGGCCGATGGTTCTTCTCACAGCGCTCATCAGTTTTATTGCCGTTTTTGCTTCATGGAACATCGAGAAAGCTCTCAAGGGCTATATGGCGATGCTCCTCCTGCTCGATACCGGCATGATGGGCGTTTTCGTCTCGCTCGATTTTTTCCTCTTCTACGTGTTCTGGGAAGTCATGCTGCTGCCGATGTATTTTCTCATCGGAGTCTGGGGCGGACCGAGGCGAGAGTACGCGGCGATCAAATTCTTCCTGTACACTTTATTGGGCAGCGTTTTGATGCTGCTCGCGATGATCGCACTTTATTTCAGCGTGGCAATAACAGACCCTGCGACTGGAGAGAAGATTCATACTTTCAACATGCTGGCTATGATGAACCCGGCCAACTTTGAGCCCGGCTCGCTACTCTATGGATTCGGAACGTACTGGCGTTATCTGGCGTACATCGCTCTGTTTATCGGGTTTGCGATCAAGGTTCCAATTTTCCCATTCCACACGTGGCTGCCCGATGCTCACGTGGAGGCGCCGACGGCCATCAGTGTCATTCTTGCAGGTGTCTTGCTGAAGATGGGGACATACGGGCTCCTGCGCGTCAGCTATCCCATGTTTCCGGAAATCGCCACGGCCACAGCATGGTATCTCGCCCTTCTGGCATTTATCAATATTGTTTATGGAGCTTTGTGCGCAATGGCGCAGAAAGACTTCAAGAAACTTATTGCTTATTCCAGCATCAGTCACATGGGGATCGTCTTGCTGGGTATGGCGGCATTGAATACACAAGGAATGCTCGGCGCCGTGTTCCAGATGTTTAATCATGGAACCATCACGGCTATGCTCTTTTTGATCGTCGGCGTGATTTACGACCGTGCGCACACTCGTGACCTCGATGCATTTGGCGGACTCGCTCTCACCATGCCAAAATATACCGGCATTATGACGGTCGCATTCTTTGCGGCGCTGGGATTGCCGGGACTCAGCGGATTTATTTCGGAGGCTTTTGCTTTCCTCGGTGCCTTTCAAGTGGACAAGCTACGCATCATCACGATCGCTTCTACTCTCGGTATTGTTCTGACGGCAGCCTACATGCTATGGACGTTGCAGCGGGTGTTCCTTGGCCAACCGAATGAAAAATGGGCAAAACTGCCGGATATCAACCCCGTCGAGACGTTTACACTTGTTCCTCTGGCTGTGATCGTCCTTGTCCTCGGCATTTATCCTTCATTTATGCTTGATATGATGACAACGTCACTGAACCACCTTGTTGATTTTGTTTCGAGGGGTGGAGCAGCTGTGGCGATGATTCCTTAAAAACCGACATGGGACGACAGGTACTAGAAAATTTATCGAATTTCTGGCCGGAAACGGTTCTGACGATAACCGTTTGTGTTGCCATTGTTGCAAACCTGATCTTCAGAAAGAACGCGAAACTTATTTCGTACATCTCTCTGGCGGGGGTTCTCACGGCGGGATTTCTCGTGACGAGGCAAATCGGCATGTCGCAGTCCGTTTTTTCAGGCATGGCTGCGGTTGACCCGTTCGCGGTGTTCTTCAAGCTGTTGATTGCGACGACGTCTGTGGTTATCATCCTGTTCTCAATGTATTCCGCAGAGGTTCAGGCTACGTTTAAGAGAGCGGGCGAGTACTATTCTCTCCTTGCTGCGTTGACGCTCGGGATGTTTCTGATGGCCGGAGCGACGAATCTGCTGATGATGGTGCTGGCAATGGAGCTGACGAGTTTGAGCTCGTACATCCTTGCCGGTTATACTAAAGAAGCGCCCGATTCGAGTGAAGCCTCGTTAAAATACATCATTTACGGGGCTCTTTCTTCGGGGCTCATGCTCTATGGTATTTCCATCATTTTTGGATTAACGGGCGCCACCGATGTGTATGGAGTCAACCGGGCGCTTGTGAGCGGACAAACAAGCTACATCGCTCTGCTCGTTGCATCGATTCTCATCATTGCGGGGTTTGGCTACAAAATCTCAGCAGTTCCGTTCCATTTCTGGACGCCCGACGTTTATGAAGGCGCCCCGGTGACAATCACGGCGTTCCTATCCGTCGCTTCAAAAGCCGCCGGTTTCGCCATGATGATCAGGTTCTTCTTTATGACGTTGACAGTTGGCGCCCCGCTATCTGACGGAACCTGGCTGGCGCTTCAGGGTTTTGAGTGGAACAAGATCCTCGCGATCCTCTCTGTCCTTACCATGACCCTCGGAAATCTCGTCGCTGTCTGGCAAAACAACCTGAAACGTCTCCTGGCCTATTCCAGCATTGCCCATGCCGGCTACATGCTGATGGGCGTCGTTGTACTGAGCGATAAAGGACTGGCTGCGGTGCTGATTTATTTTGTCGTGTATCTCTTCATGAACCTCGGCGCCTTTTACGTGGTGATGCTGGTAGCGAACAAGACCGGAAGTGAAGACATCGATTCGTACAAAGGAATGGGCTACCGATCGCCGTTGATTGGCGTCGCAATGGTCATCTTCTTTATTTCTTTGACGGGGTTGCCGCCGACGGCAGGATTTATCGGAAAGTTGTTCTTATTCGTTGCACTGCTGGACGCAAAATGGATCTGGCTTGCAGTGGTGGGAGCGATTAACAGCGTGGTGTCACTGTACTACTACGTTCGCGTGCTGCGAAACATGTTTCTGCGGGACCCCGAAGGCGACGCAGGGTTAATCCGTTTTTCTCCGGGACAGGTCATAATTCTTCTCGTACTTCTCATTCCGACGCTTCTGTTTGGCATCTACTACGCCCCGATTGTGGAGTTTGCCAACGCCTCTGTGCTGATGTTCCGCATTCAGTAACGCGCCTACTTCTTTTTCTTCCCGCGGTTGACCCGCTCGTACATCAATCGCACTCCGTCGAGAACGAGAGAAGGCTCCCACGCTTGTATGAGCTTCGACTGTTGACTCATGAGCTGGGAAAAACCTCCCGTGGCGATGACCTTCGCCTTCCTGCCTTCCTTCTTTTTCAATTCCAATTGCAGCCTGTTCAACATTCCTTCCATCGCATCAAGGGCGCCGAAGAGAATACCGGCTTGCATGCTTCCCACGGTGTCGGTGCCGATCGTTTTGGAAGGAAAGTGGAGCTCAATTTTTGGCAACTTTGCCGCACGACGGTGGAGGTCCATCGCTGAGGTTTCGATGCCCGGCGAGATCACGCCGCCGAGATAATCACCGTTTGAGGCAATGACATCGTAGGTAGTCGCAGTGCCGAAATCAATAATGACCAGCGGCCCTCCGTACTTTGTATATCCCGCGACTGCGTTACACAGCCTGTCCGCTCCGACCGAGGACGGATCGTCGTAATGGATCTTGAACCCCAGGGGGAGATTAGAATCGACCAGCATCGGCTCTGCGCGAAAGTATTTTTTTGCCATCGACGCAAAAATATCAGTGAGGTTTGGAACCACGGATGAAATCCCGACGCTGTCGATGTCTTTCGGCTGAATGCCTGCCTCCCGAAGGAAAAGCTTTACTTGAGTGCCCGCCTCGTCTTCAGTCCGTTGGTGGGAGCTCGTCACGCGCCAGTCCGAGACCAGCTTCGAGTTTTTGTAGACTCCGAAAACCGTATGCGTATTTCCAATGTCGATTGCCAGGAACATACTCATGTCCTTCTTATCATGTCCTTTCGAAGGATTTCTGTGGATTTCGATGTCCTTCGAAAGGATCTCAAAACCGTTTGTCCTGAAAACCTTCCGAAGGTCAGAATGGCGGCAGGGTAAACCTTCGGAAGGTCATTGCGAAATGGAAACATCGCCGGCATACACTATGGATGTGCCACCGGAGGTTTCGATCATAAGCCCGCCGTCAGAGCTCAGGCCCAGGGCTTTGCCGGAAAATCTGTCGTGTGCGCTCGATACGGTGACAGGTTTTCCGAACATGGTGCATTTCGCATTCCATGTTTTCATAATATTTTTGAAATCGCCGGCCCGGACCTCTCCGTACAATCGATCGAGGTGCTCGAGGACGCGTTGAAACACATGTTTGCGGTCAAAGTCCCTTTCATGCTCAAGAGACAATGAAGTTACACGATTTCCCATCTCCATGTCAAAAGTCCGCTGATTCACATTGATGCCAATGCCGACAACGGAATACACAGGTGATGACTGCTGAAACGAGCTTTCCAGAAGTATCCCGCAGAATTTTTTGCTGTTTAACAGGAGGTCGTTGGGCCATTTGCATTCGACGGAAGTTCCGATAAGAGATTCCACAGCATGTGCCACCGCAACAGCCGAATAGAACGTCAGGAAAACCGTCTTTTCCTTGGGTAATTCCGGACGCAGGACGACGGAGAAAAGGAGGTTATTGCCAGGTTCGGAAAGCCACGACCTTCCGTTCCGTCCCCGTCCCTCAGTCTGGTTCTCCGCAAAGACAACGGCGCCGTCTTCGATGCCAGCCTCGGCGAGCGTTTTAGCACATATGTTGGTCGAATCGATGGATTCAAAAACAAACAGCTTGCTGCCGATGACTCTGGTGTTGAGGCCCCGAAGAAGTTCTTCTTTCGAATACATTATCGATAGTAGCCTGAGAGAGCAACATTCTTTGCAAACAGACGGTCAAAATCAGCGACTTTCCAGCCGGTATAGAAGATCAAACGGGCAATGCGTTCCATTTTGTCAAACATGATCTTGTCGGCTGTGTCCGTCGGACGATGATAATCGGCGTGAACTCCGGTAAAGAAAAAAACCACAGGAATACCATTGCGTGCGAAGTTGAAATGGTCGCTCCTGCGGTAAAACTGGTTCGGGTCGCGCTCGTCGTTGAATGTGTAATCCAGCGAAAGGTTCTCCGATTCGGCGTTGGCGGCTTTCAGAACACTGTCCAGCTCCGTGCTGATTTTGTCCGACCCGATGACATAGGTATAGTTTCTTTCACCCAGGTCGTCATGCTTTTTGTCCGTTCGTCCGATCATGTCGGTGTTGATGTTTGCGATGGTTTTGTCCAAAGGTATGACCGGGTGGGTGACATAATAGCGCGAACCCAGCAACCCTTTTTCTTCTCCCGCAACAGTCATAAACAGAATGCTCCGACGGGGTTTTGAAGTGTTTTTAACAAAAGCTTCAGCAATCTCAAGCACTGTCGAAGTCCCTGACGCGTCATCATCAGCGCCGTAAAATATTGTACCGTCAGTGCCGACGCCGAGGTGGTCATAATGCGCTGTGAAAACGAGAGCCTCATCCTTGAGTTTTGGGTCGCTGCCTTCGAGCAGTCCGAGAACGTTCTCACTTTGCTTCACCTGTCGCGTGGCTTTTGCTTGAGCTGTGAGAGTTACATTATCAAGGAATATCGGAGAAAAGACGGAATCCTTGACAGCTTTTTCCCTCAGTTGCAGCATGCCGAGATTTTGGTGCTTAAGAATGTCACGCGCAAAAACTGGAGAGACGTAGAACGTGAGAGGGAGTCTTACCCGTGTCGGCCCAAAGCCTTTCAACGTCATTCGGTCTCGAGTCAACGCACGTTCTTTCACCCGTGGCAGCACCTTGTCAAACGAGAATGCGCCTGCGTTGTCGGTGATGACAACAACCGCGAGAAGATCCCTCTCCTGACGAAAGGCGAAAAGTCTTCGCCCAAACTGCTCGCTCGATGTGTCGTCGGCAAATTGTCGCATTCCTGCAAACGTCACAATGACCTTCCCTGCGAGTTTGGCCTTGTTTTCTTCGTCAAGCTGCGAGTCCATGAATCCAACGAAGGCAACCGGGCCTGTGACACTTGTGTCCTGGGCGTCGGCCGAGATGAAATCCTTGGCCCATGAATAGGTTTTCATCCCGGTGCGTGATTGGAGCACGAGCCGCGTTTCAGCGCTGACATTGGTCAACTCGACGTCAAAATGCTGAAGATACGTGCCGTTATCTCCCGCAGGTTTAAGCCCGAGAGCCTTGAACTCATTTGCAATATACTCGGCCGCTTTTTTCTGGCCCGGGAAAGATGTTTCCCTTCCCTCCAGGCTATCGGAGGAGAGAACGGTCAAATGTTTTTTGAGGTCAGTTTGTGTGATCGATTCGTATCCCTCTTTCGCATCTGTTCGAATATTCTTCGTCTCAAAAAAGAAAACGAAAGCGGCAGTTGAAAGT
>JACPSI010000144.1 GCA_016193365.1 Ignavibacteriales bacterium | reverse complement strand
GTTCCGTAGTCGGGAGCCGGAACGTCTAAACCGGGCCCGATGAAATTCTTTTTGACAAGTTCGGCTGTATAGCGGCGAGTAATTCTTTGTAGCTGCGTCACAGAGTATTTCTTTGGATTCACGCGGACCGCCCCCTTCGCTCCACCAAACGGGACATCCACAAGAGCGCATTTGTAAGTCATCAGAGCTGCAAGGGCTTTCACTTCATCTTCGTTGACATCTTCGCTGTATCGAATTCCGCCTTTTGTGGGCAGCTTGTGCTGGCTGTGCTCCACGCGCCACGCCTGGATGACTTCGTAGCCGTCGTCAGTTTGTATGGGAAATTGGAAATGATAGACGCTATTGCAGGCTTTGATCTGGTCGAGAAGGCCTTTGGGATGCGAAGTGAATGCGGCAGCTTTGTCGAAATTCAGAGAGACGTTTTCGAAAAAACTTCGGGGAGAACTTGAATCGGACATGGAGTCGATCGCTCCTTATAGGATGAGATCCAAAGCCGTTGAAAAGCGAGCTAATATAGAATCATTTTGAAGTAAGAAGCAAGGAGGAATTCCGTCCGCAAAAGTCGGAAATCCCGAAGAATTCAAGCGGTTGAAGCCTTGAGGGAAGCTTTAGAAATCGACCGAGTATCGAATCCCGGCCGACCAAATGAATTGCGAGGTTCGCCTGGCGAGTTCCGAGGGAGAATAGATGAACGACGGAGTCAACGAGGCAGAGAAACCCTGTCCTAAAGGATAGAGAAAAACCAACAAGAGGCTTGCATTGCTTATTCCGGTGACAGATTGGGCTCCGGTTCCGATTTGTGCCCTGGATTTACCACTGTTCGACTTGAGAAAAGTTCCCTGGACTTCCTGAGAAACAAAACCAAGTTGAAAAACCGGAACTCCGACAACATCACCGAAAGCAAAATATCCCGATGCGCTCACACCGAAATAACTCGCTCCCGTGCCTCCGAGATACATATCATAAAATACCGAGACGGAGACTGATTCAAAATCAACGTCCGCATTTATGGACAGGGAATTCGACAATCCGGAGAGGACATTCATGGTGTCGCTTCTATAAAAGAAATGTGTGAATTCAAGCGATACGGTAAAGAGGTCGCTGAGAGAGCGCTCGTATTCCAACGCAATCGATGATTGCTGGAATCCTCCGGTGGGCCCAAAAACATTCACCGCCTCTCCCGTAAAACTTAGCCCATTTGAATGGGAGACCCCGATGGCCAACGGCAATGCCGCGTTGTCCTGGCCGAGGTCGATGCCATAATTTGTGAACCTGCTGACATACCTTGCCCCGACATGAACGCTCCATGGCAAATCTTGATCGTCCTCTTCTTGTGCAGTCACACCAGTGAAGAAAAGCGTGCACAACGAGAGCAGAATAAGAAGGTCTCTTGGCATGTGGTTCATCTGTGCGGGTTCACAAAAAGAAAGGCCTCCAGAGCATGGAGACCTTTCGGGGAATACAGCTTACCGAATTGAGTTTCTTTTACTTGTTCTTTGTCTCAGCCTTTGCAGCTTTCTTTGCGGCCTTTGCCTGCTTTTTTGCCGCCTTCTTTTGCGATTTCGCAGCCTTCTTTGCATCGCGCTTTTCCATGTTCTCGGCTTTTTTCATCTGACCGTGTTCAGCGTTTGGAGAGGGCGTTGCAGGCGTTGCTTTTTCCCCCTTCTCAGTCGGCGGTGTTGCTGGAGTTGCAGGCTGAGATTTCCCTTTCTCTTGAGCTACCGAAAGGGACATCAACCCGACGATGAGCGCAAAAATCAGTACTTTTTTCATTCTTCCCTCCTTTGTTGTTCTATACTCAAAATACATCCCACCCGACGATAAGTCAATCAGCCGGACATTAATTGTCTTTAATTGTGACAGCCGTCTAACGCGGCACTGCCGTCTGTTTCTCGGCTATTTCCGGAATGAATTTGTTTGCCGCCTCAAGGACTCCGAACAAAACGCCTGTGTAGAGAACATCACCGAGGACTGTATTCTGGAAAAACGGGATTGCAGCGATATAACACTCCACGAGACCGGCGACCGACCGTGGATAAATCGCGCCGTCGGCGAGAGCCCAAACGCCAAAGTTGGAGACGATGAAAAAGAGGCATGAGCTTGCCAGAGCTGCTCCGAACACAGGCAGTGGCTTCTTATGCGACTTCAGCCACAAGCCGATGAAACTTATCGCAAGAAAACTGCCGTAGACAAAAACCATGAGACTATGAAATCCGATGATTGCATCACTCAGCAAGAGGGCTGCAAAAGGCACGATGAAGGCAAATCGCTTGTCCAAGTAGACGCCGCCGGCAAGAGCCATGGCCGCGATGGGTGCAAAGTTGGGCGGGTGGGGGATCAAGCGCGAGAGCGCCGCAGCAAGTATCAAAACAAAAGCGATGATGGCGTGTTTCATACGACGAACTCCTTATCTTTGTGAGTATGTAAGGTAGAATGTTTTTGTTCATGCAGTTCATGCAGTTCATGCTGTTCCAAAGGATATACCGCCCCATGAAAGAATGAATCCGGAAATAAACCCGGGTGAAAAATTTTCGCAAGGATTTCGAGACTCTCGACAATCCGTGGACCGGGGCGGCTGAAGTACGCATTCCCATCAGCCACGTAGACATGTGATGATTTCACAGCCTTGAGCTCATCCCAGGACGGCTGGTTTTGCAGAACTGAAATTTCCTGAAGCGTGCGTTTTATACTGAAACCGCAGCACATGATAATGATCATATCAGGATTGTAGTTAACCACAGCGTCCCATGAAATTCTTTTTGAATCTTGCTCTAACAGTCCAAGCTCATCCACTCCACCCGCGAGTGTCACGAGCTCAGGAATCCAATGCCCCGCACAGAAAGGCGGGTCCATCCATTCAAGACAAAGAACGCGAGGTCGTTGACGAGCCTTTCGAGTCTTCGCAACCACACGATCAACTCGCTCGCGCAAACTGACTACAACCCGGTGCGCTGTTGTTTCAGTTCCCACGAGTTTCCCGACGAAAATAATATTTTCGAAAATATCGTTTAACCGATTTGGCTCAAGACTCACAACATTGGGAACCGGATTGAGAAGACGAGCCGCACGTGCTACGTTGTTGTACGAAACCGCACACACATCGCACAACCGTTGCGTCAGAATGAGATCGGGCTTCAGTTGTTTCAATACGTCAACACGCAATTCATAGAGAGCGCCGCCATCGTGCAGTTGCTCGCGCACCAGTTGATCAATCGCCGCACTGCTGTAGGATGATGGAATTAAACTCCGCGTGATGTGTGGTTTCCGTAAGGCCTCTTCCGGATAATCACACTCGTGCGTCACTCCAACAAGCTGTTCTCCAAGTCCGAGTGCATAAACAATCTCTGTGCTGCTTGGAAGCAGCGAACAAATTCTCATGACCATCCTTTACTCAGCCCACTCAATATAATTGTTGATCAAACAAATATCTAATGTTGAAATAAAAACCTCTTCCCCTTGTGGTAAAACCGTTGATCTCAGCATACCTGGTATCGAACATATTCTCAAGGCGAGCCTGAACGGAGAGATATTCACTTAGAAGAAACTTTGCAGAGAGATCGACAAGGGTGTACTTCTCAACGCTCACAGTTCCCAACGCTCCATAAGGACCAAGATTCGAGTTGTAATAGATATCAGGACGCGGACCGACGTACCGGATATCAACACGAGTCAAGAAACGATTCGATGGATTGAAAAGCAAGGAGGCGCTCGCCGTGTTGGGCCGTCGGATCAATCCGACTGATTCCACTTCCCGGTTGATAAACGCACCATTGCTATAGACTTGAACGTGGTTGCCCTTCGTTTGCGCACCATCGATGTTCGAGGGCTGGTATGACAGCGTTCCGCTAACGAGACTCGCGTTTCCGATAAACGAAAGACCCTCAGCGAGCTGAGCAAGTACTCCTAGCTCAACTCCACTTGTGGTTTGCTTGCCGACATTCAAATATGTATCTCCGCGATCATCAAGATAGCCCAGCGAATCAACGGGCCTGTCTTTGTTCCACAAGTAAACGTACTCGATGGCATTGTCCACCACCGTGTTGAAATAAGCAAACGAGAACATCCAACCGTTGGAGAGACGATGTTTAAGGCCAACTTCATAGGACACCGACGTCTCAGGTTGAAGATTGTTATTTCCACGAGTAATGCCCGAGGTAAAATTCTCGCTCGGTGCAAATAATTGATACAACGATGGCGTGTTGAAACCGGTCGAGTACGAAGCGTACACCATTGCATTCTCGCTTATACGAAATGAGGGTGCAACTTCGAAGGTCCAATGAGTTCCATAAATGTTATGCTTGTTGAATCGTGCGCCAAATGCCAGTGAAAATTGCTCCAGCGTTTTACCAGCAAGACGCCCTTGGAGATCGCCGTGTGCGAAGAAACTCGTAGTGGTGGTTTTCAAGTTCAGTGTATCGAGATCGGATTTAAACTCAAAGCCACCGAACGAGCTTGTATAAAAATATGACTTTGAGCCCATCGTTTCTCCGTACAAACCACCCCCAACCACCAGATCGAACCCTGGAATTCTGAGACTTCCCAGAAGCTCATTGTTCGAAATGGCTCCCTTGTACGTCGCATCGGAGTATGTGTGATCGTTGTTCCCTGCTTTATCGACAACGGAGGAATCATCAACGACGTAACGTTCCATAGTTGAGTATCCTCCTACATATTTCAGCTTGAACATTTCATCGAAGTTATACGAAGCTCCGTAGGTGTAAAGATTCCTCTTGAAATCAATCACAGCGTTGTCATCATCGATGTTGGCACTTTTATCGATATCGATCTTGTGTTTTGTGTTGCCGTACGAAACATACAGATCCCACCGCCGATCGTTGAAGCCAACCTTACCAAAGACATCCCTCTTATCGAAGCGATCCTGATCGCGGTTCTTGAAAGCGTTGGGATTTGTCACTGTATCCACTGTCGCATCGAGTCCATTGGTATTTGAGTTGCCAACCGTTGCGTTGAAGTACAGTCCGAGCGGCGTGGTATAGTTCAAAAACACATTCTCGCTAAATGTTGAAGTCCCCTTGCCGAATGTACCGGACTTCAGCTCAAGATCCCCATGCAAGCCGGCACTCAAGTTTTTCTTCGTGATGATGTTAACCACACCGCCGATTGCGGAGGAGCCGTAGAGTGTTCCGTGCGAGCCTCGGACAACCTCAATCTGCTCGGCGTTTGCAAGAGATAATTCAGCAATGTCCGGCGCATTGTTCACCGCTGAGGGGTCGGTGATGCGAATGTCATCAATCAGGATGGTTGTGTGATTGCTGTTTGCTCCGCGCGTAAAAATGCTCTGGATCATTCCGGGGTTTTGTCCCGTCCCGACAATGTAAATTCCTTCTTGCTGGGATAACGCCTCCGCCGCGCTATTGTAGAGAAAGTCGTGAAGTTGCTTCGCGTTAATAACGCCAACGCTTCGAGGAACTTGAAACGCATCCTTTTCACTTCGGGTTGCGGTCACAAGCAACTCGGGAAGAAGATATATTCTGAGAGAATCCCCACCAGAAGTTTGCGGAGTTGAGGGTTGAGAAAACAGTTTGAGCGTAAGCGCAACAAAAAAGATAAAAATGATACGAATTCTCTTCATAACAACCCTTTCTTAATTTTGTTTTTTGAATTGTTTGGTTTTACGTGCCCTGATCAGCTGGGATCAAATCGCAATACCAAAAGCCATGGCCAAACGGGTCATTGTTGTTCGTAAAACAATCAGAGGATTGGCTCCCTTCAGTCGGCTGGTATCGGCGATAGACAACTTCGCCCTTTGTAAACTCGATCGGTGTGTTGAACAACGGACCATCATAGACAAACGAATGATATTCGCCGTTCTCGCCGCAGGGATCAACTCCCTTCGGCAAATCTGTGATAAAGTTATTGTCCAGTTCGCGTCCGGCAAAACTTCGGTCGAGATACTTTTCGTTGACACACACGATCACAGCTTTGAAGCCATTCCAAATAAATTGCTGAATCAGCTGACCGGTCGGGACCTTCCACAGCGGAAAGATTCCTTTCATCCCGATGCTTGATAGTTGTTCTTCGCGATATTGTCTCAAATCTTCGAGGAAGATATCCCCAAAGATTGAAGCGGTCACGTTCTCTTTCTTCAAACCTTGCAGCGTTTGCTGCATGGCGGATTCGTACTGTTGCATATCGGGCATTTCAGGCATCGATACTTTGCGCAGGGGGATACCGATACTCAATGCCTGTTGTTCGAGCAACTCCACGCGCACTCCATGCATAGAAATTCGTTGATAGTGCGCATTCACAGTGGTGAGAAGAGACTCCATGGTGTAGTGTCCCTCAGCGAGAACTTTATGAAGGCACAAGGCGGAGTCTTTTCCCCCACTCCAGTTGAAGACAGCTTTTTCTCTTGCTTGAACCTTTACCATGGACCTCGTCGATTGGATGCGAAATTTCACTGGCAAAAAAGCAAAAGCCCCAACCTTCGTTGTGAAGATTGGGGCTCGTCAAAGAAAAAATTCGTCGAGCGCCTTCCCGCGAAGGTCTCAGAGTTGATTGTTTTGGCAGGTCTCCTGGCTCGCGAGAGATCTTGCAGCAACCTCAGTTCTTCCCGTCTTGTACGGACAGTGAACCTGGTTTTTCAGCTCGCTTACAGTTGCGGGGCAGCTTCCGCTTTGAACGGAATTCCCTTTTCATGGCGCATTCTGCGCCACACCAAAACGATTCTCTAAAAGAACAAGGACTGACGACAAGAAGATAGATAACTCGACTTTGATTGTCAATACCCCGCCGCAGCCGCATCCGATTGGCGCGGGTCGGCAGCACCGAAATACGTTTTGCTTTTTCCGTCGATCATGATCCCCATAACGCTCCCCTGGCTGCGAACCGAACGAAGGCGATGGCCCATGCCTTCGAGAAGCCGTTGCGAGTCCACCGTGGTCGCAAAGTGTTCTATGGTCAGGACATCGGGAAGCCACTGATGATGAACGCGGCCCGCACTAATCGCCTCGGAAATGTTCATGTTGAAATCAATAAGGTTGAGCGTCACCTGTAAAACAGTGTTGATAATCGTCCGGCCGCCTGGAGAACCGATAAGAGCCCACGGTTTTCCGTCTTTCAGGATGATGGTTGGGGTCATACTGGAGAGCATGCGCTTGCCGGGCGAGACGAGGTTGGGTTGTGTCCCTATCATTCCCGTTGTATCCGTCCGGCCGGGCACAGGGTTGAAATCGCCCATCTCGTTGTTTAAAAGAAATCCCAGGTCTTCCGCAACAATCTTCGAACCGTAACTGTCCTCGAGCGTGTAGGTGACGACAACGGCATTTCCCTCGGCATCAACAACAGAGTAATGTGTCGTCTGCGAGCTTTCGTATGCTTGATTGAATTTGTCAGAGCTGCTTTTCGATGCATTCGTCATGCTGATCGATCGACGTAATTCGTCTGCGTAACTCTTGGAAATCAATTTCTCGACCGGCATGCCGGGATTAAAGTCAGGGTCGCCAACAAACAAAGCGCGGTCTGCATAGGCTCTCCTCATCGCTTCCGTCAGGACGTGGAGATACTGGGCGGAGTTGTGGCCGTACGATTTCAGTTCAAAACCTTCCAGGATATTCAGCATTTCAATCAGTGCAATGCCACCGGAACTCGGCGGACACATGGAAACGACCTCAAATCCGCGATAATTCCCGCGCAACGGTTTCCGCTCTTTTGCTTCATACGCTGCAAGGTCTCCTTCGGTTATGAGACCCCCATGACGTTTCATGTCGGCGGAAAGGAGGCGGGCGGTCTGACCTTTATAGAAACCGTCCCGGCCGGCATTTTGTATTCTCTTCAGCGTTTTTGCCAGGTCGGGTTGTTTCCAAATATCTCCGGCTTCATATGACAAACCTTTTTCCCTGTAAAAAACTTTCATCGAAGCGGGATAGGGTTTCAGTCTGTCTGTCAATTGTTTGAATTCTTCCGCCAGCGACCAGCTGAGGGAAAATCCTTTCTCAGCCAGACGAACCGCGGGAGCGGCAAGCTCTTTCCACGATTTTTTCCCAAACCGTTTCAGTGCAAGGTCAAAGCCGGCAACTGTACCGGGGACTCCGACTGCCAAATAGCCTTCATGGTTGAGGTTCCTGATGTATTTCCCCTGCGAATCCACATACATTTTCTCGTGGCCGAGCGCCGGAGCTTTTTCACGAAAATCAAAAGCCGTTGCCTTTCCGTCTTTCGTGACAACGATCATGAATCCGCCTCCGCCGATATTTCCTGCGGCCGGATGGACGACCGCCAGGGCTAATCCCGTCGCCACTGCGGCATCAATTGCATTTCCGCCTTTCTTCAGTACGTTCATACCAACGTCCGAGGCGAGGTAATGAGACGACACGACCATGCCTTTTTGTGCCCGGACAGGTTTCTTCGCTGCGCCGCCTTCAGCGGCATTGGACACAAGCGCGAAACAGAAAAGAGTGAGAATAATCCTGGAGGGAGAAACGGCAAAACGTCTGACGTTGTCAATCATTGAGGACACAATTTCCATTTGGAGCATGAACGAAAGTGCCAATGTATAATCATCAATCTACACTCTGCAATCTGCAATCTACAATCTACAATCTACAATCTGCAATCAAAAAGGCAGGTCGTCGGATTTTTCGGGCGTTGATTCCTGAGGATGGCTGGAGGCGGGCTCGCTTTGCGGCACACTGGCTCCTCTGCTGTCGAGCATAACCATTTCGTCAATAACAATTTCCGTCACAAACCGCTTGACGCCGTTCTTGTCGTCATAGTTGCGGTACTGCAAACGCCCTTCGGCGTAGATTTTGCTTCCTTTTTTAAGGAATTCGCCGCAAATCTCGGCCAGCTTTCTCCAGGCGATGAGGTTATGCCATTGCGTCCGCTCCTGGATGTTGCCGTCGGGATCTTTCCAGCTTTCATTGGTTGCCAGGCTGAACGAAGCAACGGCAACGCCGCTGCTGGTGTATCGAAGCTCGGGGTCCTTACCAAGGTTGCCGATCAAGGTGACTCTATTTACAGACCGGGATGCCATAACACCTCCATGCGGATTAATCTGTCTTGTTGAATTGCTGCGAAAAAATAGATGAATTAGGACTGAATGTCAAGGAATCCTTTTAGTGTACGAGTCTGAAAACAAAAAGGCGCTTCGCATCGAGCACGTACAGAAAATCCTGGATGAGGGCGACATCCTGCACATCCAACATCGGCTCGCTCGTAATGATCGAGCGCCACGATATACGGTTCTTGAGGTGACCTTCCCTGGAAAACCAGAACAAAGAATCCCTCGTGACTGCAAGAACAGCATCACCGGCGGCTTCGCAGCTTCTCGCGCCGTTCAGGACTCCGTCTCCCAGCGTCCTGACGAAATTTCCAAAATAGTCGAACTCGATAATCCTGTTGGGCTCAGCGACATAGATTCTATCATCGCTGGAGATCACGATTTTCTCAGGACGGACGAGCCTTCCTTTCTCCGCATCGAAGCTTCCAAACGTCTGAAGATACCTTCCGTCGCTTGAAAACCGGACGATCCGGAGATTTTCCACGTCCAGGACAAACAGCTCGCCCAATTTAGAAATCGCGACTCCCCCTGGATAGCCGAAACGTGAGGGAGCATAACTCGTATCCCGCGTTGCGAGGGAGCTGAGAAAATTGAGGTTCTTGTCGAACCGTTGAATTCGATGATTGCCGTTGTCGGCGATGTAGACGTTGAGCCCGTCCCCGTCGATGCCCGTCGGCTTATCGAATGTCGTGGCAGACCAGCCGTACCCGCCGACGCTCCAGGGATCGCTTGTGCGTTCTTTGAACAACTGAATAACGTTTTGACCCTCATCGACGACGTAGATCCAGCCCTGGGGACTCACGGTGAAACGAGTGGCGCGAACGAATACACCCAATGCATATTCTTCCCGAACCAAGGTGCCCGCAGGGACAGGCAGGCCCCGCCGCGAATCTATGGTTGTATCGAGGGTCTGGGAGAGCGTTTCCTGGGCGACAGCGAGAAGAATTACAGGCACAAACGCTTTGTTCATACGGATTTTTTCACTGTCGAAACTCCGCCCGCAGCCTTTGAGAATCGAAAAACG
>JACPSI010000158.1 GCA_016193365.1 Ignavibacteriales bacterium | reverse complement strand
TTGTAATCAACAAACGCAAACCCGTCACCCTGTTCTCGGCTCACCTCCTTGTATGTCTTACCCACTAGATGTTCGAAAGGCGGAAAGAACGCGTCGCCTTCAACATCTCTGTCAACGAGCGTGAGGTGCATTTCATCGGCACTTTCCAGAACCTGGGCAAAAAGCTCCCCACCTCCAATCACGAATACTTTTTCCTGGTCCGCTAGACTCTGGAGAGCTTCTCCGAGAGAGGAAAAGGTTTCAACGCCCGGAATGGTCTTCGACGTAAGAACAAGGTTCCTTCGATTCGCGAGCGGCTTGCCCATGGACTCATACGTCTTTCGGCCCATGAGCACCGTGTGGCCTGTGGTGATGCGCTTAAAGCGCTTGAGGTCTTCCGAGATGTGCCAGGGGATTGTTCCGTTTTTGCCGATCACTCTATTGCGGCTGAGCGCTGCAATGATGATCAGCTTCACACTGCGACCTCGAACCTAATCGGCTCGTCGCATTCATATCCAATGAGCTCGAAATCCTCGAATCTCAGTTCGTCGAGTGGTTTTTTGGCAATGTTGAGTTTAGGAAGGGGTTTCGGCTGGCGTTTGAGTTGTTCCTTCAGTCCTTCGATGTGGTTGACGTAGATGTGTGCGTCAACGACAGTATGGCTAAAATACCCAACTTCGAACCCGGTTGTTTGCGCAATCGCCTGAGTCAGAAGAGAATATGCCGCAATGTTAAACGGAATTCCAAGCGCAATATCTCCCGAACGCTGAGTCAGGTGACAATTCAATTTGTTGCCCTGCACGTTGAACACAAAGCTAAAGTGACAGGGAGGGAGCTTGCTTGAGAAAGCGTTGCCGGGTTCCCATGCGCTCACCACCATGCGTCGAGAATTGGGGTTTGTGCTGAGAAGTTTGATAACTTCCGCGATCTGATCTACCTCCCTAATTTCGTAGTGTCCCGTCTTTGGATTTATCTGTGCGCTCGGAAATCTTCGCCAGTATCGGCCGTAGGCCGTATCGAGATTCCCGTTTTCGTCCGCCCATGCGTCCCAGATCTTCGTGTGCTTGCGGAGATTACGGATATGGTCTTCACCGGAAAGATACCACAAAACTTCGTGGAGCAGTGATTTGAAGTTCATTTTCTTCGTCGTGAGCAACGGAAACCCTTCGCTCAGATCGATCTTCATGTGCTCGGAAAAAATGGAAATCGTGTCGACGCCGGTGCGATTATGCTTGAGCGTTCCTTTGCTCAGCACGCGCTCAACAAGGTCAAGGTATTCTCTCACGGGAATTCCGGTTAAGAAGGTTGGTTAAAGCAACGGATGAACTTGATTCAAATGTACAAGAATCGGGGAGCAGAAGCAAGGCTCAGTTGGCGACCGCCTCAAAATTTTCTGCAATCCATTCTGCACTTTTTTCAGCGATCGCCAGGATCGTCACCTGAGGATTCACACCGAGCGAGGTCGGCGTTGTGCTTCCGTCTATGACAAAGAGACCTTTCGCGTTATGTACTTGGCAATGCGAATCGACGACGCTTTGACGGGCGTTTGCCCCCATCCTTCAGGTGCCGAGCGGGCGGGTGCTTTAAAGAGCGCTTTCGTTTAAGCCCAAGTCGGCTGAGGACAGGGCTGAATGAACGCTCCTTTGGGGACAATCATATGACGCCGAAGTCTTTGGTTCAACGCTTGTAGACGGATTCCTGCCCGACCGTGTACAAACGATTCGTCCGGCAATTGCCTGAATAACGTAAAACTCGGTTTCAGAAGAATATTGAAACTGGTGCGCAATATCTTTTTGTACCGGAAAGAATCACTCCCAAAAAGTTTGTTTCAGGAATTTTGTTCGGAGGGAGAAAGACATCGAATTCAGAACACGAGAAGAGCCGTCTTCAATATATCCATACGAAAGGACAATCAAGCAGTGGCTGGAATTATTGTTGACAAAGACTACATTTGTCGCGATTATGCGACGGAAATTTTCATGATATCCCCGAACCGTACATACAACACACTCCTCGCCCTTGTAACAGTCTGGTGCATCGCCATCGTCGCAGCTCCGCTGTTGGCCGCCGGGGGAGAAGTCTCGGGCCCGGCTGGCTCTTTGTTGTACGAAGGTTTCTCAAGGATTTGTCACCAGATCGATGCGCGTTCCTTCCATATTGCCGGAGAGAAGCTGGGAGTCTGCGTCCGTTGCTCATCCATCTATTTTGGATTCCTCGCGACACTCATCGCCATTCCCTTCATCGTTTCACCAAACAGGCTTCGAACTCCGTCGATCCAATGGTTGTTTCTTGCCCTAGCTCCTATGATCGTCGACGTGCTTTCTTACAATTTAGGTATTCAATCGAGCCCGGTGATGGCAAGGTTGGTTACAGGAATTCTCGCAGGGGCAATTCTGCCGCTCTACATTGTACCTTCATTATTGGAAGCTGTCGGTCAAATCAAAATGTCATTGTACAAAGCAGGAGGCTTTTATGCCCGAAAAACCCAATAAGCAACGCGCAGTTCTTCTCGGGGGACTTGTCATCGGAAGCTTGTGGGGTATTCCATTTGTGAACATGATCAATTGTTGCTGTTGTGCGGGGATCCTGTTAGGAGGTATCATGGCGTCCTATCTTTATCGTGAGGAATTTGTGGAAGGAATGCCACCGTTTGAATCGTCTGATGCCCTCATTACCGGGTTGTTGGCTGGCATCGTAGGTGCGCTCGTCGCAACCTTCATCAGTAATCTGATTCATCTTGCTTTCGGCCCCGTGGGAGCCGAGGTCATGAAGGATATCATCGAAAAAGTCCTGCAACGCCTCGAGGAACAGGGTTCCATTCCAACAGGGATGTATGACGAAATGCTGGAACAGTTGGAAAGAGAAATCAACAAACCGTTGACGCTATACGAAGTGTTGAAGGATCTATTGTTTAGCGTGATTATCCTCCCGATCTTCGGCATGCTGGGAGGGTTGTTGGGGTTTGCGATTTTTGGAAAGAAGAAAACGGCACAACCGGCGTAGCCAACAGCCATGCGTACTTTCTTGGTTATCTTAGCGGTTCTCGTTTGTTGCTTCAGTGCATTTGCGCAAAACGACGAACATCAAATCAGAAAAGTTCTGACGGATCAAGTCGAAGCCTGGAATCGAGGTGACATTGAAGGATTTATGGCCGGTTACTGGAATTCCGACAGCACGGCATTCAACAGCGCGGGCAATCTTATCAGAGGATATCAAGCAGTCCTCGCCCGATATAGAAAGAACTATGGCTCACAGGAGCTCATGGGGAAACTTGAGTTCAGCGATTTGAATCTCCGGATGCTCTCGACAAGTGCTGCTGTTGTTATCGGTGAATGGCGACTTCGACGCGACAAAGATCAACCATGGGGAAGGTTTACGTTGATTGTGGAGAAAAAGAGTGAAGGATGGAGAATCACACACGACCATACGTCTTCAGCGGAGAAATAGATCCTTATGACGGCTCGCGTTTGGAGTAATGGATGGTTGCCCGCCCGAACGATATTGGTCAACTTACGGTCGTTCGGGCGGGGATTCTTGGATGAATGAATGATTGCGTCTTTGCTACCCGCGTTAGTCCCCACAATCTGAATATCCGCCCTGCCCACATCTTTTTTTGAGACCCCTTGATGGCACTCCAAACAGTATGAACATCAGGCCGATCACCCTCGAAGAGAGACACGTCCGACTCGAGCCTCTTTCGATGGATCACCTTGACGGACTTTACGCAGTGGGGACAGACGGGGAGTTATGGCTTTATACGTTAACAGTGATTCGGAATCGCGATGACATGGAGCGCTATATCAAATCGGCGCTGCAAGCGCAAAAGGCGGGAAGCGCCCTGGCGTTTGCGATCATAGAGAAATCATCAGGAAGAGCAATTGGGAGTACGAGATATGGAAACATCGACCTGGAAAACAAGCGTCTCGAAATCGGTTGGACATGGGTTGCCAAACAATGGCAGCGAACGGCGGTGAACACTGAGTGCAAGTACTT
>JACPSI010000157.1 GCA_016193365.1 Ignavibacteriales bacterium | reverse complement strand
TTCCCCTTCCAGAATCCAGGCGTGAATCCCACTGCCCACGTCACCGGATACAACGCCGCTGAGTCCGGCACCAGATTACTCGCCTTGATCCAGACGCTGATGCGCAACACATCGCCGGCTTTGGCATCAAGCAGGGCTGATATATCTCCCGCGGCTTGATGGGGAGGAGCGACAAGACCCGTCGCGGTTCCAGTCAAGAGATAACGTCTTGTACCGACGAAGGCGTCATGCGGTTGCCGGTTCAAGGGAAGGTCGAACTTGAGTGAAGATAACCCTGAATGCGACGTCTCCGTGGTCAGCCGCGTGTTCTCAAAACCGTTCGCAAGCAGACCGTCGTTCCCGCCGTTCGGCGGCAACCAGTAGGTCCACCCCGTTGGCACACCGACACCCGAGTTCCAATTCTGTCCAGCCCAGGCTCCACCACGTCCGTAGAGGATGAAGTTGTCCGCCCAGACCGTTCCCGTGGCATTCTTTCCAGCCACAAAACTGATGATCGTCTTCCACGAATCCTTCGGCAGCACTGTCTCTCCCACTGCGTTCGTGTCCGCGACAAATCCTGTACTCGTCGCCACACTCTGGTCAATCGGCAGCTTCGTCCGACCGATCAGCACACCGGCACTGTCATAAAACGTATACGCGATATACCACCGTAGCGAATCCGCCGTCGGGTTCGTGTTCACTCCCTGCGTCTTCACCCAGGCACCGATCTTCATGTCCACGTTCGCAAAGTGACGCTCCGACCAGTAATCCACCATATTCTCCGACACCCAGGCCGCAGAATCGCTCGTCGCCGACTTGGTGATCTTCAGCGATCGACCTAACGATACCGACTGATCCGTCGCCCACGTCAGCGTCGACCCCGAAGGCTCGTTCCCTTTCGTCCAGTACGACGGCAAACTCCCTTCGAAACCGCCACTGGTGTTGATATTAACTAGCTGCGATGTCGCATCCATGCTGAACAGCATGGCCCCTGCGACCACAAAAAACATTGTCTTTCGCAGATCCATGGCATACCTCCTTGTTTATAATAGACTTGCAAACAGAATGAATTATGACAACATATTTGGTCTACAGCACAATTGAAACGATCATGCCCTTGTTAGCAACACTCCGAATTTTATTTTTCTCCTTTCACGGATGAAAAATCAGTCGACGTGATGCACGCCATTTTTTGCGCCGCACGACTCACGAACGATCAACTCCACAGGAGTGAACGTCCTGGTCACTGCGGGTGTTTCGCTTTTTATCATCTCGACAAGCCTCCTGACAGCAAGAGCGCCTAATTCCTCTTTTTGAACATTCACCGTTGTCAAACGGGGGTCAACATGCAGTCCTGCCTCGATATTGTCAAAACCGACAACGGCAATGTCTTTTGGAACGGATAGCTTTTGTGACTTCACAAACTGAATACATCCGATTGCCATCGCGTCGTTTGCGGCAAAAACGGCAGTGGGTATCTGATTCCTGTTGAGAAAGAGTTTGCGCGCTGCTCGTGCGCCGTTCTCAACGCCGGTTCCATGCTCATCGATGCTCTCCCACTCTCTCCGGCATTCAACCTTCTGAAATTTGCATTCTTCGCGAAATCCAGCCAAGCGGGCAGCAATGCTCGGATGCTTGATATCACCGCCGATGAATCCGATTTTGGTGTGTCCCTCTCTGCAAAGATGTTGCACGGCAAGTCGGGCACCCGAGTGATTATCCATTCCAACCAACGATACATTATGGCGCGGGGAGTCGAAATCAACAAGCACCATAGGCAAACCTCGTTCGTTAATCTCTTCGAGCCACGATGACCCGATTCTACCAGCGATGATCACGCCGTCAACATTGTGTTCAAGAAGAAATCGAGGGATTTGTTTTTCCTCTTTGACTGACGGTCCGACGGTCGTGAGGAGAACATAATAATTGTAGTTGCGGGCTTCGAATTCCGTTCCAAGAAAAATCTTCGTGTAGAAAGGCTCGGATTGAGAAAAGTGATCTTCTGTAAGGATGAAACCAATGTTGCCACTTACCCGCGAAGCCAGTCCTCGTGCATTTCCGCGAGGATAGTACTTAAGGTCTGCAATGGCTTCCTGAACTTTGCTCCGCGTCTGGGGGCTGACGTTGGTTTTGTTGTTCAGGACAAGGGAGACAGTCGAAACAGATAGGCCAGACTTCTCAGCAACATCCGCTATGGTCGGCCTGTGTTTCGACATCCTTGTCAAAGCGTTTTAATAACAAACATCATTATTTCCGAGGATACGGTCGAATTTCTAAGCTCTTTGGGTGGGATTTATCGAAGCGCTTTAATTGTATGACATTATCGTCATCTTGTCAAGGACTATTTTCTCTCCCAATCTAAGGGTTGGAAAATTGGGATTCGCCTCTTCTCAAAGATGGGTCGCTGAGCGACCTTTATGCCAACATACGCGCTCTCATTAGACAGGGTCAGCGTAATAGATAAGAACGCTTCTGGTATTGAGAAAACCTCTGGCAATATCTTACAGCAAAAATCAGGTTTGAAAAGGACGCAATAATGTGATTCTCAAAATTCCTTATTTGGTTTCGGGACTTGCTAAGTGAAGAATGGATTTCATTCTTTTGATTCCCAATTCGTTCATTTCTCGTTTTTTTTCTTCAATTAAGCGTAGTTTGCAAGTTCAAAGAAATCTCCATACTATTTCAAGGTATTTTTTCAGAGAACATGCGTTCTTTTTGACAGTGCTGGCAAGTCAACATTGCTTTAACTTGCACCCGTAGCTCAACTGGATAGAGCATCAGACTTCGGATCTGAGGGTTCCGAGTTCGACTCTCGGCGGGTGTACAATCAAGAAGGGGCTGTAGTTAACAATTTGAGGGTTCCCCGCCCGACCGAACCCAATTAGGCGGAATTCGGTCGTTCGGGCGGGGACTCCCTCCGGGGTGTACAGTCTGGTCACCGAGGGATCCAACCGCTGAAGAAGTGGACCGTTACCCTGTCGTTCGGGCGGGGACTCCCTCCGGACGTACAAAGCTCCACCTCCCCACAAAGCAGGATGTCCAACAAAAAGCCCGACCTCCCCCAGGAAGCCACCCATGACACATCTCAAAAAACTCTTTGGAATCATTAAAGATTTCTGTATCAAGTATCCCGCCGTCCTTTCCGGTTACATCATTTACTCGTACTTTTTTATCAGTACGATGGATTTTTACCGGGATTTCAAAGCGAACTCTTTGGAACACGGGTTCGACTATTTCAAGAATTTTGACTCTTTGTTCTGGATGTGGCTGCTTGCCTATGCACTCGTAAAAGTTATCGAGTACAGGAGTAAATTTGCCGAACAGGAACATGCGCGCCTGGAACAACAGAAAGAGCTGGAGCTACAGCAGACACAGCTGAAAACGATGCACGAAGTCGTACGAGGCCTCCAGCATGACATTAACAACCCTTTGACGATTATTCTCGCCTATCTCCGCCGGGCTGAGAAAGCAGCGGAGAACGCACCCGATATTCTCAAGAGCCTCAATGAAGTCAAAGAAGGAGCAGAACGTATCGCGAAGGCGTTGAGGGATTATTCGGAGGCCAAGGGTGTTGCAACCGTCAGGTCACCCGTAGGCGAAGTTGCTCAACCAAAGAAAGCCGATGACTCAACACGAACAATGGATGAAGCAAGCCCTCAGGGAAGCTGAAAAGGCCGTTGCAGAAGACGAGGTTCCCGTAGGCGCCGTCGTTGTACACGACGGGAAAGTGATCGGCCGCGGCTACAACCAGATCGAAAAACTGCAGGATCCTACTGCTCATGCCGAAATGATAGCACTGACCGCAGCGGCGAACCATCTGGAGTCGAGACGGCTGGAGGATTGCACCATGTACGTCACCCTCGAGCCTTGCCCCATGTGCGCGGGCGCTCTTGTGCTCGCCCGCATTCCGACGCTTGTGTTCGCGGCGTTTGACCCAAAAGCAGGAGCATGCGGAACGCTCATGAATATCCCACAGGACAAACGGCTCAACCACACTGTCAACGTGATCTCAGGAATTTGCGACAGGGAAAGTGAAGAACTGCTGAAGGGTTTCTTCGGCAGAATCAGGTCTTTACGAACAAGGACCGATTGAAGTTCATCGCCCAAGCGCCCACATCTATTCTAGAGGTGCAATTCTCCCAAGTGGTTCTTTCTTTTCCGCTTTCTGCCAAACCTCCAACAAATCTTGTTGATGAAGAGACGCCCATTCAATCACAAGCCCGAGCGCTTTTGGAGGAAATCTTCCCTCCATGACCGATAATGTAGTGATGCTCACCTTGATTCGAAAGTCACCATACTCAGCATGAAAATGCGGCGGGAGGTGGTCATCATAAAACATTTTTATCACAATGCCTAAGAATCTGGAAATCTCAGGCATTGGTCGTCTCTTGTTTTAATACTGGAAAAATATCTTCCGGCTTTTTCCCTGTGATGCTCAAATACATTGCATCGGCACAGATATCGAGTTGATCGCTCCATGAGAGCTCGCCACTATTCCCGATGTGCACGTTTTGAAAATTATCAGGATTACTCCAGTAAGCAAAAACTCCTTGACCCACTTCCTTGGAGAAATCTATTTCTCCCTCAACACCATTCTCGTACCGCAGCCACAATCGGTAATCTGGTTTTGCTTTTACTTCAACAAGTTTAACCATGCCGTACTCCTATGTTGCAATGATTCTCGCTTAAGCCGTTTGTTGCTGGAGCTTTTCTGCACGATCGGCCACCCTCAGTTGTTCAATCAGGGCTTCGAGGTCGCCGTCAATAACGCGATCAAGGTTGTAGAGCGTCAACCCGATGCGGTGGTCGGTCACGCGGTTCTGCGGGAAGTTGTACGTTCGAATCTTGTCGCTTCTGTCTCCGCTCTTGATCATCGATTTTCGCTGTGCCGCCATCGAAGCCGTTTGTTCATTCAGTTTCGCCTCATACAACTTCGCCCTCAACATTTTCATCGCCCTCTCCCTGTTCTGGAATTGAGAGCGCTCCTGCTGACAGGCGACGACAATGCCCGAAGGCATGTGACGGATCCGCACGGCCGTTTCCACTTTGTTGACGTTTTGGCCGCCTTTTCCTCCCGCGCGATAGGTCTCGAATTCGAGGTCGGCGGGGTTGATATCCACCTCAACGTCTTCCACCTCCGGGAGAACGACAACCGAGGCTGCAGAGGTGTGAACTCTCCCCTGCGCCTCTGTCTCTGGGACTCTTTGAACACGATGAACCCCGCTTTCATACTTCATTAAGCCAAACGCACCCTCACCGGAAACGGAAAAAACAATTTCCTTGAATCCGCCTTTTCCGGTTTCATTCCAATCCATGAGCTCGACTTTCCATCCTTTGCGCTCAGCGAACCTCGAATACATGCGATGCAAATCCGCGGCGAAGAGGGCCGCCTCTTCTCCACCCGTTCCGCCTCTAATTTCCATGATAAAGTTTTTCGTGTCGTTTGGGTCTTCCGGCACAAGCAAAAGCTTGAGCTCTTCCTCGAGTTTCGCCAGTTCGATTTTAGACCGGTCGTACTCTTCCTGAGCCATCGCCTTCATTTCCGGGTCGCTCGAAGTGTCGAGTAATTCCTTGCTTCCCAGAAAATCCCTCTGTGTTTTTTTGTATCGAGTATAGGATTTCACGACAGCTTCAAGTTTGCGAAGTTCCCTTCCCAAATCGCGAAACCGCTGCTGGTCCGCAATCACTGCGGGGTCGCTCATCAGGCGATGAACCTCTTCGAACCTCTCGACAGATTTTTCCAGCTTATCAAACATTCGACATCACCTTTTCATCCACCGCAGCAGGTGTGAGACGTAGTTGGTACTTCTCCGCATCCTCCAGCCCAAGAGCACACCGTAATGCAACAAGAGCAATCTCCAACTGAGATTCAGCCGGTTCTTTCGTCGTAATCCTCTGCAGCCATAAGCCCGGAGCAACAATGATCCTTCCCCACCATGTTGTGCTGTGTTTCGCCGAAAACTTGATAAACTCGTACGCAATACCGCCCACAATCGGTATAAACGGAAGGTGCGTGACGAGACGGAGAAACAACGTCATCTCGCCAAACAACTTCATGAGGAAATAATCAAGGACGCTGAAGGAAAGAATCGCAACAATCATCACGATGAGAAGAAAACTCGTTCCGCATCTTGGGTGAAATCGCGTGTGTTTTTGCGCGGCTTGTGGGATGAGGCTATCGTTCAATTCAAACGCAAACACCGCTTTGTGTTCGGCGCCGTGATACTCAAACAATCGTCGTATGTCCTTGAGCATTGAAATTGCGCCAAGATAACCAAGGAGTATTGCAATCCGGATCATACCGGCCGTCAGGTTGAACTCAAATGCCTTCTGCTCGAGCTGAAAGAGCTCCGTCGCCAGCACCAGCGGAGTGATAAAGAAAATACCTATGCCAACGGCGAGGGCAAAAATAAGGCTGCCCACGATTGCGAAATTCGATTGGGTTTTCAGCTTGCCGTCGACATTCTGACCGTTCTTTTTTGCGTCCTGATTTTCGTCAAGCATGGCAACCTCAGCCGAGAAATTAAGCGTTTTGATGCCAAGATACATCATGTCGACAAGCCCAATCGCGCCCCGCACGATGGGGATTTTGGAAAGGCCGAACCTCTCCACCCATGAAACAAACGATTCTTTTTTGACCACGATATCGCCGTTTGCGCGACGAACAGCTGTGGCGACAGACCCCGGCGCCCTCATCATCACGCCTTCGATCACAGCCTGCCCCCCGATCTGCATGGGCTTATTGGGATCGTAATTCGGGTTCGTCGGAACCCAGCTTGATTTTTTTGCTTCGTCATTCATGATTTCGCCTGTTTTCTTTCCTTCTTTCTACAATATACGAAACGTTGAAGCGGAGAGCAAAGTGATTACATCTTCCGGGCAAAAACCATTTTGAGTTGTTGAAACTCATCTTTATCGAGGATACGAATCAGAGAAAGGAAGAACGCGTACGTGGCCACGATTACAATTTTGATGAGAACCCCCATCAGGCTGCCGGCTTCCGGGGAAAGGAAAACAGAAAAAGCGTAGAGGCCAAATGCCAGCAAAGAAACTTTTACAATCTTGCCCCACTCGAAATCGACTTTATAAAATTTTTGTGAAATAAAGTACATTCCGGCCGCCATTGCAACGTACGCCCACAAAGTGGCGTGCGCGGCCCCCATCAATCCGAACGCTGGAATGAGAGCGTAATTCAGAGCCACTTTGATCCCGGCACCGATTCCGGAATTCAACGGCAAATACTGCGTCTTTTTCTCCAGATAGACTCCCGGTACAAGCACTGTGTAAAATCCTGTGAAGACATACGCTAGCAGTACCCACGGAACGATCGATAAGCCGGGCCAATAATCAGGATGGAGAAAATACTTTCCGCCCATATTCAGCCTCACAGCATCTTCGACAAATAACGAAACAAGTAGAAAAACGCTCATGAGCAAAACCGTGAGATACGTCAGCACCTTGGCAAACATTTTCTTGGCATCCGGGCTGTTGGCGTGATTCAGGAAAAACGGCCGCCAAGCGTAATCGAACATTCCCACCATAAGCATCATGAAGATTCCCAGCCTGTAGTTTGCCTGATAAATACCAAGCGTAGCGTCATCAGTCAGAGCTTTGATGATGGGCCTGTCAATAACCTGTAAGGCAACGCCTGCCAATCCCGCCGGCATCAGCGGCAACCCGAAACGCAGGATCTCTTTATAAAGGCTTTTGGAAAAACGAATGGTCACGTCGGAGCGAACAAGCGCAACCGTTGTCAACGACGTGAAAGCAGAGGCGACAAGATTCGCCAAAAATACGCCCTCGACCTTCATTTGAAACTGCACAAGGAAAACAATATTGAGCAACAAGGTCAGAACAATATTTGCGAGTTTGAGCGCGGCAAACATTTTTGCACGGTGTGCCATACGAAAGGATGCAAAGGGGATAAGCGCGACTGTGTCGAAAAACAGAATCCACGCTGCGTATTGAACAAGTGAGGCTTGCGACTCCTGCAGATCGATCGTTGTTGATATAACCGGCGCATAGAAATGAATGAGCAAAGAGAAACCAATCGACGTCCCCACGAGAGAGAAAAACGCGACGCTGAACGCTTTTGGCTTCTCGCTGACTTCGGCTGACGAAACAAACCGCATGTATGCCTGTTCCATTCCATAACCATACACGACCACAACAAAGGCGATGTATGCATAGACGTTGGCGATAACGCCGAACTCGGCCGGGATGAGAAGGTTCGTATAGAACGGAACGAGCAGAAAGTTGAGCAATCTGCCCAACACGGTGCTGAGGCCATAGATGGCCGTCTCTCTCCCGAGATTAAGGATTTTACTGAACATCGGTTGGTGGAAAAAAAGAGATGTGTGAGGAGGGAAAGCCGTAGGGGCGGTCACTTCATTCCGGTTCACGCTGCTGACGGCTCAGGTCGTCCACTCGACGAGTCGAGTCGTCGACAAGCATAATCGGGATATCATCCCTGACAGCGTACACTTTGCCGCAGCTTTTGCACACAAGCTCATTCCGATCGACTTTGTAATCGAGGTCGCCCTTGCATTGGGGGCAGCACAGGATGTCAAGCAGTTCTTTTTTCAGCATACGATTCCTTTGACTGTTCAAAAGCCTCCTCGAGCGAATGCAAAAACACTGACGGCGCCCTGGTCGGCCTCCCCGTCTCGGCATTCACAAAGCTGTGCACAGTATATCCTTCCGCCAGAAGTTCTTCCTCGCCTTCCCGACGAACCTTATACTCGATCCTTATTCTTGCCACCGGCATTTCGGCTACAATGGTCTCAACGGTGATCAAATCGTCGTAGCGTGCGGACTGTCGGAACTTTGCAAAAGCTTCTATGACGGGCAAGTATATGCCTTGTTTTTCGACCTCGGGATACGGCAACCCAATCGCCCGCATGAAGTCCGACCTTCCTTGCTCGAAATACTCAAAATATTTTGCGTGATGAACAAACTTCATCTGGTCGGTGTCAACATACCGAACCCGTATCTGCGAAATATGTTTAATGATCGATTGCATCATCAATCCATCAATCCATCCAACACTCCATCATCGGTTTAGTTTTGTCTTCACTCTTTCCACGCTCCCATATCCGCAAACTTTTTGATCCGTTTTTCAACAAGCGCCCCGGGTTTCATCTTTTTCAATGCCTTTAATTCCTCCAGGAGAATTTCCTTGAGCGTATTCGCGACTTCCTGAGCGTTGCGGTGCGCTCCTCCGAGTGGCTCGGGCACGATTCTATCCACGATTCCCTGTTCGACAAGGTCGCTCGCCGTGAGCTTTAATGCTTCCGCCGCCTGCTCTTTGTAATCCCAGCTCCGCCAGAGGATGCTCGAGCACGACTCCGGCGCGATAACAGAATACCAGGAATTCTCGAACATCAGAATTCTGTCTCCCACGCCGATGCCAAGCGCCCCTCCCGATGCACCCTCGCCGATGATCACGACGATAATGGGCACGGGCAAATGCGACATCTCAAACAAATTGCGCGCAATCGCTTCCGCCTGGCCCCGCTCCTCGGCTTCGAGTCCGGGATAAGCGCCGGGCGTATCCAACAGTGTGATAATAGGCTTGTTGAATTTCACAGCGAGATGGAACATGCGAAGAGCCTTCCGATAGCCTTCCGGGTTGGGCATGCCGAAGTTGCGGTAGAGGTTGGATTTCGTGTCCCGCCCTTTCTGATGACCGACGATCAATACTGTTTCTTTTCCCAGCCTGCCAAAGCCGCCCACAATGGCTTTGTCATCGCTGTGCCCCCGATCTCCGTGGAGCTCAACAAAATCCTCAATCATCATCTCGATGTAATCCAGCGTGTAAGGCCGGTCGGGGTGCCTCGCCAGCTGAACTCGCTGCCACCGCGTAAGGTCCGTGTAAACGCTTTGTCTCAGCTGATCTACTTTCTTCTCGAGTGTCTGGATTTCATCGGCAATGTCCAGGTTATCCGCATATTTCCGCATTTCCTCGATTTTTTGTTCAAGTTCCAGAATAGGTTTCTCAAAATCCAGCATGACCTTTGCCATTGACTGACCTCGACTCTCAATTCATTCTATGCTGGAGCCACGTCTTGATCAGAATCTCGAGATCAAGTAAAACCGATTGGTTGCGCGCGTAGTATAGATTGTATTGCTCGGCTTCATCTGAAGATAACGAGCGGCTTCCCTGAAGCTGGACGAGGCCTGTCAAACCGGGCTTTCCAAGATTCACGGGTGTCCCGGATTCTCCGTTGCGTGCAATGTGTGTATGGAAACCTTCCGGAGGACCCACGAGGCTTTTTTCCCCTTTGAGAACTGAAGGAATGGACAAGACGAAATTCGAGCGAATGCCGGGTGATAAGAGCTTTCTTAAACGTAAGATAGGATAAACCCAGATGAAGAGCAACGTAGAAACCGTGAGGTCAAAAAGCCTTTTAAGAAATTTGTGAAATGGCTGTTCAATATTATATGAGATTTGCACAAGCGGGATATCCTCCAGCGTATCAACGCTTGCTTTGCCGATGATGACCTCAAGCGTTGTGGGGACAAGATGAAAATTCACTGCCTGTTCGCGAATCCTGCTGATCACAGACAGGATCTCGGCATAGGAGAGCGCATTGGTCGAGAAAATAACGTCGCTAACGCGGAATTCCCTGATCACCTTGCCCGCATTCTCGATACTGCCGACAATAGCGATCCCGTCGATGGATTCACCTACGTGCCGACGCGTGCGGTCGAGAAACCCTACGATGTCGTATCCCTCGCCCGCCCGCACACGCAGCTTCTTTAACAACTCTCTGGCCGAATTATCCGCCCCGACAATCAGCGTTCGCTTTCCCAGAAGACTTTTCCTGCCCGTGGTCGCCACGCGGCCTGAGAGTTTCAGTGAGACTCTCCAGCCCGAGATGAACAGCACACTCAGAAACCCGGAAATCACCATGACCATTCGACTGAAGGCATACTCCTTGAAAAAGGCGGTGAGAGAGGCAATCACGACAAAGCTTCCCGCGACGGCAGCCAACGACCGTGAGACAGACATATTCCTGTGTGTATAAACTCCCGCGGCATAGAGACTTCCCACAACGATGACCGCAGGAACCACAAAGACGATGGGGTACGCGTAACCGGGATACAGAAACACGCCTCCGCGCCATAGGTACTCGGCAAGAAGAAGACTTATGTCAACGATGAGGAAATCAACGACTGCAAACTTTAGGGGCCTCAACAACGAACGAACGTTCGCCCCAATGCTTGTGAAACCAATGCCGAGCCGAACGAGTAGTGCAAGCGGAAAACGTTTTGCATAGTGCTTCCGTACAAACAAGTGCATGGCTTCGTAGAACGTCCGGATTTCATCGAGGGCGCTGCGTTTCGTGCTTTCACCCTTGTAATGAATGATCTGTGTGGTGTGTACGTAGAAAATCTTCCGCCCCGCCTTTTGAATCCGGTAACACCAGTCAAGGTCTTCTCCGTACATGAAAAAAGCCTCATCAAGCCCCCCTACGTGTTGATAGACGTCCCGGCGCAGCATCATGAACGAACCGCTCACGGCATCTACCTCGTACGTTTCATCTGCATTGAGATACGTCAGGTTGTACTTCCCGAACCAGCTCGACCTTGGAAAAACCTTACTTAAACCCGATATCTTCGTCAATGCCACCCAGGGCGTTGGAAAGCTCCTGCGGCAAGAGAGCTGAAAGCTCCCGTCAGGGTTCAGAATTTTACATCCAGCCAACCCCGCATCCGGATACTCATCAAAGAACCTCATCATGACGCGGAGAGTGTCTTCCTGGACAACGGTGTCCGGATTTATCAAGAGCAACAGCTTTCCGCGCGCGCTCTCGAGTCCGATATTATTCGCTTTTGCAAACCCCAGATTGTGTTTGTTGACGATGAGCTGGACGCCGGGAAATCTCTTTCGAACCATTTCCGCACTGCCGTCATCGGAAGCGTTATCCACGACGATGATTTCCGACGAAATCCCCTTTGTCGCCTTTTGTAGAGAATGCAGAGCGTGGTGCAAAAAATCGCGGACGTTGTAATTCACCACTATAATAGAAAGCTGGAGCCGACCGCTTTTATTTGCCATTAAACAGACTCTGTAGTTTTAGTCGCCACACTTGCCAGGCTGCCTCATAGACGATCTTCCTGGACATCTTTGAGACTCCTACCCTTCTGTCAACAAAAACTATGGGAACTTCACATACACGGAACCCTTTTTTCCAGGCCAAAAAATTCGTTTCGATCTGAAACGAGTAGCCTTCTGACTTGAGTGAATCCAAGTCAAGACTTTCGAGGACATAGCGTCGGTAACATTTAAAACCGCTTGTGGCGTCTTTCACCGGCATACCGGTGATGATGCGCGTATAGACGTTCGCACCATAGCTGAGAATGAGCCTCCTCATCGGCCAGTTGACCACATTCACGCCGGACACGTACCTTGAACCTATGACAAGGTCGCATTCATCAGCCTTTTTCCTCAGATCGAGAAGCGCTTTAGGATTATGGGAAAAATCAGCATCCATCTCAAAAATGAAATCAAAACTGTTTTTCAGGGCGTATTTGAAACCTGTTACGTAAGCTGTGCCGAGTCCCATTTTCTGGCCGCGCTCGATGAGGTGAATCCGCTTGTGCTTCTTCTGCATGGTTTTCACAAGCTTCGCGGTGCCGTCCGGCGAATTATCATCGACAATAAGAACGTGAAACGTCTTATCTTGATCGAGGATCCGTGGCACGAGGGCGGGAACATTTTCCGCCTCGTTGTACGTGGGAATAACGATAAGAGAAAGCTTGTGGTTGCTGGAATTTGTCATCGGCGAGTTGCCTCGAGAACGCAGGCTGCAATGTACGACTGTTGTTCCTCTGTCAGCTCCGTGTGCATGGGAAGTGAAAGTACTTCCTGCGCGGCCTGTTCGGCTAATGGGAATGAACCTTCTACCGCTTCAGAAGTTCGAAATGCCTGTTGCAGGTGCAGAGGGATCGGGTAATACACGGCGTGCGGTACTTTCTTCTCAGCGAGATGTTTTTCTACAGCATTTCGGTTCTTCAATCGAATTGTGTATTGATGAAAGACATGCCTGCCGTATGAGGCTTCAAACGGTGTAATGACGTTCGTTCCGGCGAACAGCTTGTTGTAGCGAGCGGCAGCTTCTTTCCGCGCGTGTATCCACCTGTCAAGGTATTTCAGCTTTATTCTCAGTATCGCGGCCTGGAGGGTATCGAGCCTGCTGTTGACGCCAAGGATCTCGTGCTTGTATTTCACTTTCGATCCGTGAACGATGATCATTCGGACTTTTTCAGCAAGAGCGCTGTCGTTGGTGACCACCATTCCGGCATCGCCATAAGCGCCAAGATTCTTGCTTGGGAAATAACTGATGCAGCCCAACATTCCAATGCCCCCGAGCTTCCGTCCGTTATACTCGGCGCCGATTGCTTGGGCATTATCTTCGATGACGGGCAGGTTGTGTTTTCGTGAAATCTCCATGATTGGATCCATATCGCACGACTGGCCGTACAGATGAACTGGAATAATTGCCCTGGTTTTCTTGGTAATCGCTTTTACAATTTGAGAGTGGTCGATGTTGAACGTTTTCGGGTCAATATCAACATAGACGGGTTTCGCGCCAAGGAGGGCGATTGTTTCCGCCGTAGCAACAAACGTGAACGGAGTCGTGATCACTTCGTCGCCGGCCCCAATACCCAACGCCATCATGGCGATTTGCAGAGCATCAGTGCCCGAAGCGCAACCGACCGTATGGGCTACGCCAAGATATGAAGCTACCTCCGCCTCAAAGTCCTTGACATCCTTGCCAAGAATAAAATGCCCGGAGTCAAGGACCCTATGAATCGCCTCATCGATTTCCGGTTTGATTGTTTTGTACTGACCGACGAGGTCAACCATGTGAAGGTTCATCTATTTCTTTCTCTTTTCATAAAAACAAATCACCACAAAGGTCGCAGAGATCGCAGAGGCGCCTCTCAGCGTCTCTGCGGGTAGATTTTCTATCAAACGCGTCCCTTGCCGGTCAATGCAACATAAAGAGTGTTAAGCATAATTTTCAAATCCAGCCGCCACGACATGTTTTCAATGTAAAACAGGTCGTATTTCAATTTCGATTTCACGTCTTCAATCGATTGGTCGTACTTGTATTTGATCTGAGCCCATCCCGTAATCCCCGGCCGGACGCGATGTCGATGCCGGTAGAGCGGAATTTCTTTTGACAGACGGTTGACAAAGTATGGCCGTTCCGGGCGCGGGCCTACCAGGCTCATGTCGCCAATCAGGACGTTGAGAAACTGTGGAACCTCATCGAGATGAAACCGGCGAAGGATCCTGCCCAGACGCGTAATTCTTGGGTCATTTTTATCCGCCCAGACCGGGCCTGTTTTCTTCTCGGCGTCCGTGAACATGGAGCGGAATTTCAGAATGTTAAAAGGATCGCCGTTGCGGCCTACGCGCTCCTGTTTGTAGAAAATCGGCCCCCGTGAATCCAGCTTGATGGCAAGGACAATAATGAGCCAGAGAGGGATACCGACGAGAATGATCGCCAGCGCAACGACAGCATCCACGAGACGCTTCATGGCGGCTTCCCACGGCATCAGCAACTGAGGGCGAAGCTCCATGAGCGGAAAACCATAGATCGAGCTGAGCCGCGCCTGGCCGCTGACAATGTCGTAGAGGTCGGGAACAATTTTCATTCCGACGTCGCGTCCGTTGCAAAACTTCATCACGTCGAGCAGCTGCGGGTGTTCTGTAGAATCGAGCCCTATGAGGACTTCCTGCACATTGTGTTTATCCAAAAGAGATGGGATTTCCTGAACGCCTCCCAGCACCGGAAGATTCTTGTATTGATTCACTTTGGGACCCTCGCCTTTTTTTGCCGCCCTTACAAAGCCAACCATCTTATAACCTAGCGCGGGGTATTTGAGCACCATATCGCAGAGCTGAAAGGCTTTGTCCGACCACCCAACGATCAATGTATTTCGCGCACCGACGCCGGCTATGATTAAACGCTTTTGGATCGCCCGTACTCCCAGCCTGCCGGCTGCCACTGTTCCAAATGTCAGGAGCCAGTAGACAAAAATAAGGAGCCTGGAATTTGCGCGTGTTTCTGTTGTAGTGTCATCGACAAAAATAAGAAAGAATAACACGAGAACGCCGATTGCTGTTGTACGAAAAAGGATGAGGATTTCGTCGATTCTCGATTGGGCGTACCAAGAGCGGTACAGGCCGAAAAACAGGAACCACAAAAGCCAATAACCGTAAAGAGCCAGCATTGGCAGCCATAGCTCAGGCTCAATCGGAAAAGAAACCCAGCCGCTTCGGACGCGAACCCAGTAGTAGATAAAGTAGGCAAGGTTGATGGTGACAAAATCAACCGCGAAGACGACAATACTCTCGGAATTCTTTTTCATGCTTCTCCAGAAAACCTTGGTTCTCTTGGTCTCTTCATCGTTCGCACTGTTTCACGAGGTCAGTAACCTGCTGTACAGCGAAAGGGATTTCTGAAACGAGTATTTTTCTTCGGCTGCGGCCCGCGCGCGCGCGCATTCCCATTTTACGCAAAAGTTTCGGATGCTTCGCGGCCTTCAGAATTTTCGCCACGAGTTCCTGAGTATTACCTGGCTCGACAACCCATCCGATAGACTCTTCGAACACTACCTTTGCAAGTTCAGAGCTATCTTCTGCAACGACGAGCACTGGTTTACCTGCCGCCATTATGTTGTACAACCGACTCGGCGCTGAAACCCCCGACATCCCGGGCAACATCGAAATGATGGCCAGATCGCATGCATTATTGACCATGGCATGTTCAGCTCGTGATCTATAAGGCAGTATTGAGATATTCCGAAGACCTGCTTTCTTTGCCGCGTCTTCAAGCCATTGCTTCTTTGCTCCAGAGCCAATAAATAGGAAATGAATACGCGCCTGACCCGATAATTGATTGACATATTCAAAAAGATGTTCGATTCCATGAGTTCTCCCCATATTCCCCAAGTATTGAATCACAAATTTGTCTCCGATTTCAAGTTCCCGGAGCAGAGAATTTTTCCTTCTGCTTGAAGGAGCGATCTCCTGCAGGTCAGCCCAATTAGGGATGAAAACAACCTTATGGTCTCCATTGAGAAATTTTCGGGAAACCAGTGAGTGCATATCCCTCCCCAAAACCGGAAGATTCTTGTAGTTGGTACCCTTTGGACCCTCCGCCCTTCTGGTTGCTTTGACAAATCCTACTATTTTATAACCGAGGGCGGGATACTTGAGAACCTATCGCATAACTGAAATGCCTTTTGGGCCCAACCCACAATAAGCGTGTTACGGGCACCGATTCCGGCAATAAGTAATCGTTTTGGGATTGCTCGGACAGTCAATCTCCGAACTGCAACTAGTGAAAAGACCATACTCCAGTAAACAAAAATGAGTAATCTCGAATTCGCGCGTGAATCGTTTGCCGAGTCGTCAATGAATATGAGAAAGAATAACACGAGAGCACCGAGGACGGTCGTCCTGAATAAGGTTAACAGTTCGTCGAGCCTGGATTGAGCATACCAAGAGCGATACAGCGCAAAAAACGCATAGCAAAGCAACCAGTAGAAATAAACAGCGAACATCGGAAGGATAAATTCCGGCTCGATGGAATATTGAAACCATCCACTTTTTACCCTAATCCAGTAATAGAAGACGAAGGCCAAGTTGACCATAACGAAGTCTATAGCGAGGGTGACCATCAATTCGCTTCTTTTTCTCATCAGACGCTCATGCAATTAGCTGCCGGCCGCCGACAAGCAAGGTCGTGTTCCGGACCAATCCTCATTGGGTCAAAAGGCGTTGATAGAGCTTATAAGTTCTGTCGACCATTTTCCTTGCAGAGAACTCTTCAAAGGCGCGCTTTTGGGCATTCTGACCAAGGCGTGTCCTCAAACCCTTGTTGGTTATGAGCTTTCTCAGGGCCTCGCACAACCTCTTCGAATCCCGAGGCTCCACAGTCAAACCAGTAATGCCATCCTTGTTAACAAACGTCACGCCCGTTCCGAGGTTCGTGGAAACAACAGGTTTGCCGCATGCCATAGCTTCAATTTGCACAAGCCCAAATGCCTCGCTTACTTCCGTCGATGGAAGTACGAACACATCGCATGCGTCGTAATATGCTTGAAGCTCATTTCGAGGTAAATGCGGAATCATCACGATTCTCGCGTTCAGATTGAGCCTAGCAATCTGTTTCCGAATGTCGCCAAGAAGAGGACCAGATCCAATGATGATTAGCCGCGCTTCTGGGAGCATATGAAGAGCATCAACAAGATACTTCAGGCCTTTGTAATAAACCAACCTTCCGACAAATAAAAGCAGGGGAACTCCATGTTCTTTTCTAATGGCGTTCACCTTTTCCGCTCGACCGGCTGAATTCTTGGCCCAAGCCAGCTCAAGACCGAATGGTATGACCTCGCATTTTTCCTTGTAGCTTTGCAGGAAGCGCGAACTCTCAATGTTTTTTGCGCTGGCAACCAGAATACAATCAGCCAATTCAAGTAGCTTGTGAATGACCGGAGAATAGAGCGCCAAAGCCCATTTCTGACGAATGATGTCGCTATGCCACGAAACAACGATGCGCGAGAAATTCCTCCGGATATTCCGTAAGAAAACCATCGAGAGGTCTGCCAATGGGAATGGCTCATGAATGTGGAGTATGTCTCCATCGAGCTTGGCTAGGGTACCAAAGTATGCGGGACTAATAGGTAAAGAAGCAATGTTACCCCACGTGGGCACAAACGTTACTGGAACGTCGTTGACGTTTCGCCTTAAGAATCTTAACGATCGCCTATCATTGCACGTCAGTACTTCAACGGAAACGCCATCCTTATTGTAGAGGCCTTCGGACAATGTCGTGACGACAGTCTCCATCCCACCAATGACGGGAAAATACGCTTTATTCGTTTGAACAATTTTCATATGTGCAAACTGGAAGAACGCCCGATTGCTTCATCGTACACCCGGAGCGTTTTTTCCGCGGTATTTTGCCATTGAAACTTCTTTGCCTGTCGCCGACCTCGATCCTGAAGATCTTTCTTCAATTTCTTGTTTGTATGGAGGTTCATGACAGCCTGTGCAATAGCCTCAGCGTTGTTGGGGTCTACGTAGACCGCCGCGTCTGCTGCCACCTCCGGCAAAGAAGCAATAGCAGAGGTAATAACCGGGGTCCCCCTCGCCATTGCTTCGAGGATTGGGAAACCAAAGCCTTCATACAGGGAAGGAAACAAAAAAGCTTCAGAGGACTCCAACAGATTTGCAAGCATTCCATCACTCACGAACCCGAGGAGACGTACTTTTTGAGCTTCAAATTCTTCAAGTGATCCGAGCCGCGAAGCACGTCCCTTGGGGTCGTCTCCAATGACCACCAGAGTAAAAGAGGGTATTCTTGACCTTATCAATCTAAATGCCTCTAAAATCTTGTCCATATTTTTGTGAGGTCTAAAGTTCGTCACCGTAATCAGGTACGGTTTGGATATTGCGTGAATCTCAGGAGAATCGCTTGACTTGGGGCTGGGCTTCTTTGATGGAAATAGGTGATCAGTGCCGGGGTAAATCTGCCTTACTCGACCAGGATCAAGGTCAAGATGGGCGCTCAAGTCTCTGGCCGTATGCACAGAATCGGCGATGACCAGAGTGGCCTTCTTCAAACAGAGACGTAATAAAGCAGAGAAGGAAACCGCTGTGAATTTGTTTCTCACCGTGCCTCCACCGAAACTCCAAGGTAGAAAGATAGGAAAGATATCATGAACGGTTACAATTTTTGCGCCTTTGTGCGCAAGCGGAAGAGTGGCATGCAGCGAGTGAAAGAGGTCAAGCTTTAGCCTCGAGAGTATTCCCGGCAAGAACAATTGTTCTTCTATACTGAATCGATTCAGGGAGACGGACAGTTCGTGAAACCGATGGTCATATTCAAAAGAGAAATTTGTCTGCGGATTTTTGAGGACAAAGTATTGATTGTCGTCATCCCTTTTCGAAAAAGCTCGCAGCAACTCGATCGCGTAGCGGCCCACTCCGTCAGTGACCTTCATAGCACCACGGGCATCAATACCAATACGCATCCGTTCCACCAATTGTAAAACCCAAACGTGTATTCTTACCCATCACTTTTTGGCAATGAAGATCAACCCTCGACCTTCGTAGTAGCGTCCCTTGAAAAAATCTGTGACTCCCAGCAGTGCTGCTCGCCTCAGATCGGACCTCGTCAAACTCCAAAGAGTTACTTTGGTCGCTAACATCAATGAAAAATAAACCGCCCCCACAATGCGGTCAAGGATCCTTTGGGCGTTAAGGAATAAAAGTCGGTTCCTCATACTAAAGTACACTTTTAAAGGCTCATCAACATCCTGAAACAGTCTGTGGTAGAATACTGCCTCCGGAACGTACAACAAATCGAGCCCTTTTGCAGCAAAACGAGCAGACAAATCCACATCTTCCAAGTACATGAAATAACGTTCGTCGAACAGGCCAACCTCTAACAGTGATTGTGCGCGAAAAACAATAGCACAGCCTGAGAGAAAGGATACTTCCTCAGTTTTACATGTACCGCTTAACCAGTTGTCGGGAAATGTGCGTTTTGTCTGCGCGTGGGCCTGCCAGTACATCAACTTTCCTCCTGCGTACCACACCTTATTTGTCTCTGGATAGTACAGGAACGTTCCACTTGCGGCTCCTGCATTCGGCCTTTCCCCTAATTCCTGAACAAGAAGCTTTAACGCGTCTTTCTTCACAAAAGTATCGCTATTGATGATCAGGATATAAGTCGCAGATAATTGTAACGCCCGTCGTATACCCAAGTTCATACCACCGGCATATCCGAGATTTTTTTCTGCTTGCACAACTGTCACACGATGGTAGAGACCTCGGATGAGTTCTGCGGAGCCGTCTGAAGAGGCATTGTCCACCACGACAATTTCCACGCCCTCGTATGTCGATTCTACCAGCGATCGAACGCATTCCACAGTTTCCTGTGGGCGCTTGTAGTTAAGAACTACAGCAACAATTTTCGGGGTCGTCAATACAGTGTTACCCATTTTTCTGACTCACCAAAGAATCACATATGTCGACTATTCTCTGGATATTTTTGTCGGCGTCAAATTCCTCAGCCACCCTGCTCTTGCCCGCAACACCTAGTCTGTCCCGTAGTTGCTCATCCACCAAAAGGGTAGAAAGGCAGCTTGCAAGAGAATCATGATCTCCAGCGTCCACGAGAAATGCATCTGTACCTTGCGTGACGAGATCCTGCATATGATCCGTTCTTGTCGCGATTACGGGCTTTCCAAGCCCCCATGCTTCGATGACCGGCCTGGAAAAATGCGTTCGTGGGGAGGGAGAAACCACAATATCCGAGGCAAGAATGAGGTCCAGCGAATTGCCAATAGCACCTAACATGCGAACTGATCCTTTCTTTTTAAGCGAGTCCACAATCCTCATGCACTCGTGAAAGTATGCCCGTCTGCCTGAATTTCCATCTTTGTAGTCAGAACCTGCGATGACAAAAACCACCCGATCATTCTTGGAGACGACGATCTCGGCTGCCCTCAAGAAATCGATTGTCCCTTTGATATCTTTGATGCCCCCAAGCATTGTGATGATACTCCTGTCCAATGGCAATCCAAAAGCCTCTTTACATTTTTTTGAATCATGGACGGTCAATCCAGTGTGTGAAAAGAATTCCCCCACGACATGAATTCTATGTTGTTGATTGACAGGCCAATGCAGCTGATTTGCCTCACGCTCCGTGATCGCGAATATTGCTTTGTTGGTTGTTAACATGAGACGAGAGAGCAGAAACCGCCGAATCCCGAATGTTCCATTGAGAAGTTGACTTCTGATATGGGCCACAGACGGCTTCCCCGACAGCCACGAGGCGATAGAAGCTTGAACAACAGAATATTCGTTGATGTACACAACATCAGGTTGAGTTTCTCTTATCGTTTTGAAAACGATCATAATTCCGAGAAAGAACTTCAAACTATCAAACGTGACGGATTTGAGGCCACTCCAAGAAAGAACGGGTATGTCGTAGACAAAATGGACATGCAGGGTTATCGAAGGCAGTCCCCAGCGCGTTCCATCTATCAGCGTCGCCGATTGCTTCAAAACCGATTTCGCCCCTGGGTCTTTCTTCCACGTCAATACAAAAGTATCATAACCTCGGGAGTGAAATCCCTTCACGAGGTATTCCAAACTCACGGTCGAACCATTCCGTTGCTGATCTTCGTCGACAAACAGTATTCTTTTTTTCACGACGGAGCGTTATGTCGTCGCTGTTTCCGAAGAAAGTCGATAAGGCCATTCATCGGCGCAAACGTCCGCATCAATTTCTTCACCAAAAACAGGGCGATTGCTGGTGTGAAGCTGATCTTGTTCTTTCTGTATACCATATACATCTCCAGCACTTGACGACGTCCGAGAGAGACACTTTTGTTTTGATCATAGAGTCGATAATAGCTGAAGTTTTTAGGTAGGTAATGAAAATGATGATGCTTCGAGATCCTCAAAAAGAAATCGAAATCCATGACAAGATGTAGAGTTTCGTCTAGCATCCCGACCTGGTCCATGAGTGTCCGTCTCCAAAAGAAACTCGGTTGACGGACGACATCAGGACATTGTATCAGCCTCGCGTGATTGATCGTGTCACCAGTGATTTTCGTAATCAATTCACCTTTTGAGTTGACAAAACTAATATCACCGTATAACATCATGCAATCGGGGCGACTTTGGAAGTAGCGGACAATATCTGCGAAGATGTTCTTTTCATAATAGTCGTCCGAATTGAGCCAACCCAAAATTTCGCCCGTAGCGCTTCGAAAACCCTTGTTGATTGCATTGGACTGGCCGGAATCCTTCTCACGAACCCATTTGAGGTGGGAATATCGCTCCAAAATCGACACAGTGTTGTCGGTTGACTCCCCATCCATCACAATGTGCTCAACGTCGTCATGATTTTGATTCATGACAGAGCGAATCGTTTCCTCGATAAACTTTCCTTGATTCAACGAAGGTGTTATGATGGAGATTCTCATTGCACGTCAAAGACCGGCAATTTCGGCCCCTTGACCAAGGCATACTTTTTCTCGCTCAACGATAAACTCATTCAGCTGGGTTCTCTTTTCCTTATCTCAAATGTCGCGACCAAAACTGGAATATGTTCCGCTCATACTCCCGATAGAATGATTGATGTATGTAAAAAACATCATGATTCGGTATTTCCTTAACGGACAAGTATCCATTTCGAGCCAGAACTTCTCTTAATCGCGGCTTTGGTCGTTCGATTGTCATGGATTTGAACTTGTACTCATCAAAAGGGAACTCGCAAAGAACGCGATCCTCTGCGCCCTCAACGTCTATGGAGAAGTAATCAATGGTATGCGGAGCATTTTCCGATTTCAGGATCGACGAAAGCGTCTTTGTCTTAAGGCGGAATATATTGGCTTGTGTTATTCCGATTGCTTCTCGCTTGTTGTCTGTATCGTTATCCACAATCCCTCCTAAAACATCTCTGTGCACGAAATCGACCTCGCCTTCTTGAGAGTCTACACATACATTCAAACAAATGGCATTTCTGACGCGACGCAGGTCGTTAAACAACAATGGGTTCGGTTCAATACAAATGCCTCGCCAACCGTATCTTTTCTCCAGCAGAAACGTGTTGCTAAAGGTAATACCATCCGCTGAACCGACTTCAAGAAAAAATCCGTTCTCCATTCCATTGAACACCTCGCCGAACACCCAAAAATCCTGGCCCATCTGAGACACTGTCTTCTTTCTCTTAGCGAATAGAGCTCGAAGAAGAAGATGGGATGACCGCGGGAGGTGCTTTTTTACTAAACTTCTAATCCTCATGTAGTGCGTTCACTTGGGGGCTGACGTACATCGGCTGATTCCACATCTGGCTTTTTCCCCCGCCAGTTACGTAACAGGTACATCCTAATCATTATTTTTGCGGCATAGACGCTTTTCGATTTCATTCCTTCTCTTTTCATCTGCGTACAAAAATTGAATCCTCCTGAAGTATGACCCCTTTAGATGGATCAAGTATCTGTCCAAGGCTCCCGCTATAAGAGAATCGTCGGTCATGCAAGAATTGATACACCTCATCAAACAAAGGTTGTCCCACATATAGCTCCACGAAACTCGTCTCGAGAATGAGTATGTCAATCATGGGCAGGGTCTTTTCCGCTCCTGTCAGAACATTCAGTTCGTAACCTTGGACGTCTGCTTTTAGAAGTATGGGCTTCTTCAAAAATAACTCGCCGGCGACCTCGTCCAATGAACGCACCACGATCTGTTCTTCAACTGCATGTCGCGTAAAGGGAAAAGCCTCATGAACTCGTTTTCCCATCGGTAGAAGGGAAGAACTGGGAGAGTAATCATTGCGATACATTGTCTTTATAGCATGTTCTTGGCCCAGCGCAAACTGAAAGCATTGCATTGGTCTCAGAACGGGTGCTTTCGAAATCAACTGCTTATAGCATGATTCCAGGGGCTCGAAGGAGTAAATCATGGCCTGCGGGAGAATTTGACGCATCATTTCAGCAAACGCTCCGGTGTTTGCGCCTATGTCCAAAACTGTTGCGATGTCCATTTCTTGAAGCCAGCTGTATTTTCCACGCGCAATGTCCCGAGCCACTGAAGGCCTCCTGGCGATCTGGTAACCCGAGAGTCCCACCAAATTATTTATCCATTTCTTAAGTGCCATCATGCTCTCTGGACAAGCAACTTTTTCAGCACAAGGCCAAATCGGCTGTCAAGGCCAACATAGCGCTTGACGTCCTCGCGCGTGATCATTTTCAGCCATCGCGACAAAAGAATTGTTGCTACTCCATTTACTGCTATGAGCGCACAAATGCGTATCCAATACCCTTCCAGGATCAAGGTTGTTGCATAGTTGGCAAGCAAAAGAGATCCTGCTAGTTTGACAAGTCTCAAAGCGGAGTCTCGAGAAGCAACGGGCTTGCTATGGAGAATCGACCATTGATACCAAGCACTCATCACCGTCGAAGTGAGGACCGCCAGACAAAAAGCAGATAACGCTCCAAAATATCCAAACCATGGAACAAGGGATCCGAATAACACGACGTTCATACCCACGTTCACAGCTTGCAGCAGAAGGGTCTTGTGAGGATATCCCTTCACGGTCAGGAAATGATAAGTCGGGACAAAGAGCAACGCGATCATGTAACAAGTCACAACACAGATGACGCTGAGCACCACCGGCCAGAGTGTCCTTCCAAGCCACACGGAAACGAGCGGCTCGCTGAGGAAAATTGTGGCAACTATTACGGAGACGATAGCCACGCTCAGTTTGTGTTGTACTTCTTCCATAAGCGTTCGGACGGACTCGAAACTCGTCTTACCAGCGAACATGGGAAGCAACGGATAAAGCAGGCGTTCTACCACACTCCACACGAATCCTTTGATCCGTAGAGCAATATCGAAAAAGCCGACTTCAGTCAAACCCACAAAATGGCTGATAAGAACTTTTGTCAAAGGCTCATAGAAAAAACCAATGACCGCTGTAGCATAAATGTTTCGACCGTAGGCGAAATGTTTTCGTGCAACACCGGCAAACCTCGTCCACAGCAAGGGACAAGATATTCGACCCCACGTTCTGAATGCAAACCAGCCCAAAAGAAACATCCCAACGAACGAGAATCCGAGCATAATCCAACCCACCGTTGCCAAACTTGGGTCAACCAGGAGGGATATGAGAATGGAGATTTTGCCCAGCGCTCCAACACCCAACTGCACCCCGTTTGTGATGTAGACTCTTTGTTGGGCATCGAGCACCGCGCCTGGCACCTGACCGATTACCTGGAAGGCATTGGTACCAACACACGCGAAAAAAAACCAGCGAACCGACGCGCTGAGTGTTTCGGGCCCAAGGTTTAACAAACCTGAGAGTATGAAGTCGCTAAACACAAGCAACAAGACTACTACGAATGATGTAGATACTCCAATGATGATACTCGTTACAACGATGTCATAACCGGATTCTTCCTTGTCTTTGAGTTCGGCCAGATATTTGATCAACGACGTATTGAAGCCAAAATTCGTGAAAACGCCGAGGCCGCCGATGGCTGTAATCAGTGCGTAGGTGCTATAGACTTGAAGTCCCAGGGTTCGAACAAATGTCGGTATAATCACAAGGAGGAGGCCAGTGTTCACAACGATCTGAGCAACACCAGAGATGGCGTTTAGAAATGGAAGCCGTTTCATCTCTTCAATGTGTGATCGACCGAGCGGCAATTTTCCTGTTGGCCATCACCAATCCCATGACCATCGCGAGCAGGATAATTCCCCGCCCCCACAACCAGGCATCTGTGAACAACATGGAGACCGTACAATATGTGACCGCAATAGCACCTACAAACGCGTACTTTCTTCCCCGCTCGTCGGAAGCTTGATGGATCGCCTGGAAAGCGGAACGTAAAAGAACGAACAAGAAAACAGTGAATCCAAAAAATCCCACGATTCCGGTTTCCGCAAGAACGGCAAAGAAAGTTTGATGCGGGGAGAGACCTGCTACAAACCTGCGATAGAGGAATGCAGGGATTCTGGAGTACTGAGCGGACTCTAACGGAAAACCGTAGACGCCGATACCGACTAACGGATGTGCCACAAACGCATTAAGGGCCGTGTCCCAAATCAAGAGGCGTGAGGTCAACGAACTACCAATTTCACCTCTTTCGCTAACTCCGAGGCTTTTGTCCTGGCCCAATTCCAACGAGCGTTTTTCAATTTCTGGGTTAGATGAGAATAAAAATGCGCCAACGCCAACCATTACCATTAGTCCACCAATCATGATCACTGCCAGGTGTGTCCGTGACTCCCCTGCCACAGAGGGGCGGAGAAAGGCATACGCGCCGAGAACCATGAGCGTGAGCAATGTTGCCAGCCATATACTCCGGGTTTGGGTCAACACCAGGGCAGCTGCGAGGAGTATTGAAACAAAGATAAGAACAAATTGCATTTTCACTCGCGAAACAATTGCCATCGCAGCACTCACGCAGATACCCAGCCCTGCATAATCCACATACATAATCCCGGCAAAGCCAAATGCTCGTCTTCCGCCTACAATCGATTCCAGGATCACATTGAGCCCGTTGAGAATCGTCATGCCGAGGTAAACAGCAACGACTCTTCGAAGATCTTCATACGTGCGTAGAGCGACAACCAGCGAGTAGAAAACAATCAAGAACGCTACGACATTAAACAAAAGAACAATGTTTTTTATGGGCTCAACGGCATTCCAGAACGACGGTAGGATAGATATACCATATACGAAGAGAGGAATTGACATGGGGTTGGCAAAGGAATTCCACCTGATGTCCCGCTGGTTTAGAAAAAATGAAAAACAAAATGGCAGAGAAAAGAGTACAGCTACGCTGTACCACCAGATATGATAATCCACAAATAACGAAACAACGAGGAGAACCAACCCCAGTTCGAAGCTTAATGGAACGAGCAAGACAAGGGCTACCAGCGGCAAGTAAACACTGACATCCATGACAATTGCAAAAGCGATGAGGACAAGCTGAACGATAAGAAAGTTAAGGGCGGATCGCGGTACGCCGATGAGGGGCAGTCTTGGGACAAGATCAATGCTTTCCATCGACTTCCAAAACACTAAATTACTTCGCCACGGGCTGTCTGCGAAAAGCGTTCCTCAAGGTCTCGAATTGAACCGGATTCGCCTCTTTGAAGTGAAGAAACCGTTCACGCATGAATACGAAACCGAGTGAAAACAAAAAGGAAGAGAAAGCGGCTGAAAGAACGATGATCATTCTCTTTGGCTTGTCTTTTCTCTCCGCCGGAACCGCTTTATCCAACACCAAAATGACCGGAATATCTTTCTGCTCATCTACTTTTGCTTGCTCATACAGCGGAATCAGGAATTCAATAATTTTTTGTTGAATGACAACTTCTCGGTATAAACGAAGGGCATTGAGTCCCACCTGTGGAATCTGAGCGACTTTCTTGTCGATCTCGCTCAATTCAATCCTGTACTGCTCAAGCAGCGGATTGTTTTTTGACACCGTTCTCTCGAGGATTCCAATCTCAATTTCCTTCTTGGCTTTCAGGGCATAGAGTTCAGCAATTGCTGCAACACTTGAATTTTCTTTGTCGGGGGAAACCAGGATACCCCGTTGTTCTTGATAGACTTTCAAATCCTCCTCAGCCTTGTGAAGGTCTACTCGGCTCTTGGCTACACGCTTTTCGATGAATTCCCTGTTATTTTTGGCTTCTTGAGTTCCCAATCGGTTGCTGATTTGATTGAGAACTTCCACGAAGTAGTTCGCGATGTCGGCAGAACGTTGAGGATCCTCATCCCATATGTCGATGGTAATATAATCCTCGTTCTGTATCTCAACTCTTACTTTGTCCTCCAGCTGCTTGGCTGCCTTCTCCATCGAGGTATCACTTACTTCATAAACCTTGATCAAATCGAATTTTCGCACGACCGATTCCATCGCAGTCCTGCTCTTTAAAATCGCCAGGTAATTGTAAGCACCCAGATTGATTCCGAGTGAGCCGCGTCCACCCAATGGCAAATTTCTCAAGGCCGAACCCACCGAACTTGCTGCCCCCATTATTCCTAATGAACTCAGCAAGCCGGTGTCTTTCGGAGGTAGAATAGAAACTGTTGCCTTATACCACCTTGGAAGAATCAGACTTGCGATGATCGAGAAAACAGTGACTATGAGAACGCTTTTGACGATGAACCCGCGCCACTTTGCCAGGACTACAGCGTAATCCAGAAGGTTTGGCTGACCTTCCTCGTTATTGGTAGGGGATTTATCCCCCTTGTTCTGATCCATGAATCTCCTTCAATTCTGCAACTGCAGGAAGAGCAAAACAATCGTCAGCGCGCCGGCGATGACGGAAGCCGTCTGACTGACGATCGACAAATAATACGTGAAGGGGTGTTCGGGGACTTTTGGAACCCAAACATAGTCGCCGTCTTCAATAGTTGTTTCCGACGGTGCCAGCCATTGTCGCGTTACCCGCTTAATTATGACGACATCACCTGTCCGCGCACGGTCAGTGAATCCTCCCGCCTTCTTGACGTAATACGCCACATCTTCCCCAGGAGCCAGCGGAACATGAGTTGGCGCCACAACCTGCCCGAAGACATAAACCGTTTTCTTAACCGACGGTATGACGACCCGATCTTCCGGTTGAAGAACAACATCTTGCGTACTGTCCCGCTGACGGATGAGTTTCTCGAAATCCGTCTGAACATATTCTCCTTGCAACATCCTGACCTCGGTCTCCAGAATCATAGACAGGGTATCTTCACGCTGGACGTTTCCGCGGAGGCTCATCAGGCGCTCGCGTGAAATGTCCCCCATCGATTTCCGGATGATGATCGCCGAAGTCAGGGCCGCATAAGGAGTGACACCCCCTGCCCGCTCGAGTACTTCCGACAAACGCGTGCTATTCCGGGTGATGGGATACGTCCCGGGATAGTGCACCTCGCCCTCGACAGTTACGCGATAATCTTCGCGATATTCTTCCTTTGCTTTGACGATAATGCGGTCGCCCGGCTGTAAAGGAATGTCCGCCAACCGCCCCTCCAGAATTGCCCTGGCATCTACCTTGGTGGTCATGAGCTCCGTTTGAGCTTCATCGTAACGAGTGAGCTCAACACTGTCCATTATGGCTGAAGCTTTGAAGCCGTAGGCAAGGTGGATAGCTCCAAGGAAACTGTCCCCGTCGACAAATTCGTACCGATCCGCCTGATGGACAGCACCGTAGACCCCAATCACTCGTTTGGGGTTCTCCGCCAGCGGGACGAACACCTCATCACCTTCCTTCAGATAGGGATTCAAACGGTGATCACGGGTAGCGTAGAATTTCTGCAGGTCAACGCGGTCAACCGTTCCATCCCTGTGTTTCACAACGATGTTTCTCTTCGAAGCCCGTTGTAACCTTCTCTCCGTCTCAATTTGCTCAATTCTCTGCTGCTCCGTCTGTGATGCAACCGCCTTTGGCATTTCTTCTTTGCTCGCTTCGAGAATGGCTTTTTCGACGCGATCGGATCCATACAACGTGTAGCTTCCAGGAACGCGAACATCGCCGGAGACTCTCACGCTCAACGGACGCGGGCTGTACAGCGTCACCGTCGGCTGGCCAGTCGAATATTTTTTCCTGATCTCTGCCTGCACTTTCTTTTTCGCTTCGGCAAGCGTCAGGTCCGCCACCTGTATTTCCCCGACCGTCGGGATAATCAGCGTCCCTTCTGGGGTGACCGGAATCATGAGACTCAATAGGGTCCCGGCCCACATGTCGACAGCAAACACGTCGGAGGGTCCCACGGAATACTTATTTGGATCGACGGGGGCGTCCAATATTGCACGCGGAAGTGTGAGTTGGGTCGATGTCGGAAACGTTTGCTGAAGCTTCTTGTCGAGCGTTTCCGCGTTTTTCTTGAACTCTTGAGCCCGCGCTTCGATGGCAAAAAAGAGCGTCACACCAATAAGCAGCTTACGAATCAACGATGTCCAGTGGCATTTCATAACAAGTGTGCGGATAAGATTTCAGCGATTCGCACCGCCGTATGGCCGTCCCACAGCTCAGGGATTCTTCCTGTGTTGCTGTTTCCATTCAGGATTTCTTTGCTTCGCCGCACGATGAGGTTTTCATCCAACCCGCATATCTCGTTCGTCCCGACTTCCACCGTTACCGGGCGCTCCGTGTTTTCTCTCAGCGTCAGGCATGGAATCCCCAAGAAAGTCGTTTCTTCTTGGATTCCGCCAGAATCTGTCAGCACAAGCCGGGACTGTTGCATCAAATCGAGGAATTCGAGATAACCAAGCGGGTCCAGAAGTCTGACACGTTTTGATACCTTGCCGTTCATTTCTAACCCGTATTGTTGAATCATCTTCCGTGTTCTTGGATGAACCGGAAAAACAATCGTGGCCGTATCGCCAATTTTTTTGAAAATCGAAAAAATCGTTTCAAGGTCTTTCTTCTCGTCCACATTGCCCGGGCGATGGAGCGTCACAAGGACAAAACCGTTGGGTTGCAGGCCCAGGTTCTTCGCCGCATTGCTCAGTTTCGCTTTTTCCCGGAAATGGATGAGCGAGTCAATCATGATATTGCCCACAAAGAATACCTTCTTTTCGCTCACCCCTTCACGCTTCAAATTTTCAAGGCCGCTTTTCTCGCTCACAAACAGGTGATCAGAAATCGAATCTGTCAACAGACGGTTGATCTCTTCCGGCATCGACCTGTCGAAGCTCCTGAGTCCCGCCTCGACGTGAGCGACGGCAATACCCATTTTCACGCTCACAAGGCTGCATGCCACGGTCGAGTTCACATCTCCGACCACAACGACGAGGTCGGGCTTGTGTTCCACCAGAACCTTCTCAAACTCCACCATGATTTTCGCCGTCTGCTGTGCATGCGTCCACGATCCTACGCCGAGATAAAAATCCGGATGCGGAAGCTCTAAGTCTTCAAAGAACACTTTCGACATCGCTTCGTCGTAATGCTGGCCTGTGTGGACGATGAGATGCCGAATTCTATCAGAGTATTTCTGAAACGCCCTGTGCAACGGGGCGACTTTCATGAAGTTCGGGCGCGCACCAACGACACTTATGATTCTTTTCACAACAATAATTGCAGATTGTAAATTGAAAATTGTAAGTTACGCTATTCGGGACTTTCGTAAGTAACGCATGAAGCCATAGAGCATTTTCGAAACTTCAGAGCATAATTCATAAACCTCAGCGAACTCGTTTTGAGTAATGTAATCCTCATCAAGCGCAACATAGAGCTGATTCTTGACCTCTGAAACTGAACGTCGGGAATACCGTAGGAATCGAAATAAACTCACTGTTTGAACCCGCATCAACGCCCTCAGCAATGTTCGAGGTTATCGAAATGACTGCTTTTCTGATCTGATCGCACAGAGAAAAATCTTTTGCGAACTTTTTCATTTTCGTTAATGAATATACCTTTCGTGTGAGTTCGCGGCCCTTTTTCCATACTTCAAGATCTTCAAATCGGATAACCTTCATCGGTCGTCAATTGAACTTACAATTTTCAACTTTCAATTTACAATTTACCTTGTCTCATACTGCCGTCGATAGTACTCTTTATATTCGCCGCTGAGAATCTTCTTCCACCATTCCTGATGTTTCACGTACCATCCGATGGTTTCTGCAAGTCCTTGCTCGAATGTGTACCCTGGCTGCCACTTGAGTTCCCACTGAAATTTTTTCGAATCGATCGCATATCTTTTATCGTGGCCAAGGCGATCCTTTACGAACGAGATCAGACTTTCCGGCTTGCCGAGTTGTTTGAGGATGAGCCGGACAATGTCGATGTTTTTCAACTCGTTGTTCCCCCCGATGTTGTACACCTCACCGGGCTTTCCTTTCTGCAGGACTGCGTCTATCGCAGAACAATGGTCATTCACATGCAGCCAATCCCGAACGTTCAATCCGTCACCATAAACGGGCAGCGGTTTGTCGCCAAGGGCGTTCACGATCATCAGTGGAATGAGTTTTTCCGGAAACTGGTACGGGCCGTAGTTGTTTGAGCATCGCGTGACAATGACCGGGACGCCAAACGTATGGTGGTACGCCATGGCGATGAAATCTGCCGAAGCTTTGCTGGCTGAGTACGGACTGTTGGGATGCAAAGGGGTTTCCTCGGTAAACCTACCGTCCGCGCCCAACGAGCCATACACCTCATCAGTCGACACCTGAACGAACTTTTTTACCTGATAGTCCTTTGCCAGTTCCAGCAACACATTCGTCCCGGCAACGTTCGTCTGGATAAATTCTGCCGCACCAAGGATGCTGCGGTCCACATGCGACTCAGCCGCGAAGTTCACCATGGCGGCAATGGGATATTTCTGAAACAGGGACTCCATCGATAAGCGGTCGCTGATATCCGCTTTCACAAACATGTAATGGCGATTTTCTTCGACATCTTCCAGGTTCTCCAGATTCCCGGCATACGTCAGCTTATCGACGTTGATAATTTCGTCGTTATGGTGTTTTTCAAGCATCCATCGGACAAAGTTGCTTCCGATAAACCCAGCTCCGCCTGTAACGAGAATGGTCATGGAAATCTTAGTCCAAAATAAAAGTCGTGTTTGCTTGATTCTCGTGCCGAATCTCATCTACCTGTGCTTTACGGTCCTTGCCTGCATAGAGCCGGTCGGGGAAGTTGAACACCCACCCCGGTTTCGTGCCGATATTTTTGTACGCATGCACAACACCGGCCGGAACGATCATACTCTGCGGATTTGATTCGCCCGCTTCGAGGACCTGTCTATTCCCGTATGTTTTTGAATCCTTGCGTGTATCCCACAAGTAGATTTTGAACGTTGAAGGGCCGACAAAGCAAAAGAAATCGGCTTGTTCACGGTGTTCATGTGGCCCTCGAGCTGTTGCCGGATCAGTCTCGGAAACGTAGCCCATCGCAGGAAGGAAATCCTTTGGAATCTCATCGTTCCGGAAAAGTTCCATGAGCCATCCCCGATGGTCTGAATGGGTTTTCAGAGCTTTCATGTGAACACCTTCTATTGGTCCGGACTGAAAGTTCAACTCTTCCCTAGATTTTACAAAAAGTTACAAAACTATGTCCGGAAATGAAAACCTTAAGCCTCTCATTGACTCTTCTATCAAAAACTTTGACAGAAACTTTTGGGGAAAACTCGGAGCAACATTCTTGATGGTCCCGCGGTTATGCGGTCCTTGAAAGCGGTAGCAAGCGGAGAGGTCTATGCGTTCCTGTGGTTAGTGGCGAAAGAAAGCTAATGAAAAGAAGTTCCATTGTCAAACGCACTTGGTAAACCTGACAGGTCTCTTGAGAACAACGAGGGAGACTGTCAGGTTTACATTGTTTTGCGGGATTACTTGCTTTCACATCTTTTCTGGCGCCGAAATGCCGAGGATGTTGAACCCGTTGCTCAGGACAATCTTTGTTGCGAGACACAAAGCGAGGCGGGCTTTCGACACATCATGCTCTGGGATCACGATGCGACACTCGTGGTAAAAGCGGTGGAACGCCGTAGCGACATCATGGAGGTACGTCGCAAGCCGATGAGGCTCGTACGCAAAACATGTCCCTTCAACCCATTCGGGGAACTCCAAAAGCAGTTTTGCCAGCGACACTTCCGAAGGTTCCTTCAAGAGGTCAAGGTTGGGATTCTGTATCTCCGTGGATTTCTCTATGGTCTTCTGGCTTTCGGCAAAGCGAAGAATGCTTGCGATTCGCGCGTGGGCGTATTGTACATAATACACCGGGTTTTTTTCCGACTGTTCCTTCGCAAGGTCGAGGTCAAATTCCAGATGACTCGACGTTGCCCGCATGATAAAAAAGAAACGCGCGACATCCGGACCTACTTCCTCGATCAGTTCATCGAGGGTGACAAAGTTTGCAAGCCGCTTGGACATCTTTACCTGCTGCCCGTCCCTCATCAGCGTTACAAATTGATGGATAACGACTTTGATTTTTTCGGGGTCGTAACCCAGAGATCGTACGCCGGCAAGAACTTCCTGAATAGTCGAAATGTGGTCGGCCCCGAAAATATCGACAATAAGGTCAAACCCACGTTTGAATTTTTCGCGATGATACGCAATATCCGGCAAACGGTACGTAGGCTCTCCGCTACTTTTGACGATCACACGATCCTGCTCAAGGCCGAGCGCGGTCGTCTTCAGCCAAACTGCGCCGTCTTTGTCGTAGGCCAGGCCTTTCTTACGAAACTCATCGATAACTTCCTTGATCTTGCCCGATGAATACAGAGAATCTTCGTTGTAAAAAACGTCGAATGTGACGCCGATTCGGCCGAGGACTTGTTTGATCGATTGAAAAAGGGAGTCCTCGGCGAAAGACTTGCAGATCTCGAGTGCTTTTTCTTTCTCCAGCTGAAGAAGTTTTTCTCCCTGCCCTTCCTTCAGTTCTTCAGCAATCGCAGTAATGTACTCCCCCTGGTAGCCGTCTTCGGGAAAAGGAAAATCCGGTTCGGACAGCTGTCTGAAGCGGGCGTACGTCGATTCAGCCAGCATTCTCATCTGCCGTCCTGCGTTGTTATAGTAATATTCACGGGTGACGTCATGCCCCGTCCACTCCAGCAGGTTTGCAATCGTATCTCCGATCGCAGCCTGTCGACCGTGGCCGACGCTCAGCGGCCCGGTGGGATTGGCGCTCACAAATTCCACCTGGGTTTTTTTCCCCGCCCCGACGGTTGATTTTCCAAAGAGCTCACGTTGCGCGAGGATCTCGGCGATTTGTTTCGTAAAGAACCGGCCGGTGAAACGGAAATTGATGAACCCCGGACCGGCAATGTCTACACCGGCAACGTCTTGAGCGTCGAACGAGAGTTTCGAAACAATTTCCTGCGCAACGGCTCTCGGATTTTTCCCAACGGTTTTCGCAAGCACCATGGCAACGTTCGTCGTCAAATCTCCGTGAGCCTCCAGCTTGGGTTTTTCAAACGTGAGCTTTGTGCCGCCGTCGTAGTTGAGCGATTTCAGGACAGCGCTTATTTTTTCTGCGAGATACTGCTTCATGACCGTTTTGTCGTTCTTTTTGTCTTCCGATGAGCCGCGGAGGGCGCTCGCACGTTCTGTCGTCGTGTACTGACAGCTTCCTGCTCCGCTTCGTCTTCTATTTCCGTGATCCCGGCATCGCTCCAGAGGCGTTCGAGGTTGTAAAATGACCTCGCCTCTTTCAGAAAAATATGTACGACGACGTCGACGTAATCCAGGACTACCCAGAACAGAGCCTGCATTCCTTCCGAATGCCAGACGCGAACTCCCTTCGACATTGTTCCCTCAACGATCGAATCAGCAATCGCTTTGACTTGCGTGTCGGAGTCGGCGGTGCAGATCACAAAAAAATCCGTCGTCGATGTTACTTTCCGCAGATCCATCATCACAACGTTCCTCGCCTTTTTCTCCAAAGCGAAACGGATGATTGTTTTGGCAAGTGTTCCCGAAGTCAGAGCAAGTCTCCCCGCATGCCTTAACGAAATGCCCTCAGAGAAGCAAAATCCTTTCCGATGACAACAGTAACGTCCAGGAACAAATTCTTGTCCACCTGCTGGACGACACGTTCTTCATCGATTCCCAGTGAAGCCGCGACAAATTTTGCGGCATGCATGTTGCCTGCCCGGTCGAGCACCATCGTCCGGGGAATGTCCTGCGATTTGTAATTGCCCAGTTCCACAACATCGAAGCCTTCCGCCCTGAGGAATTCTGTCAGTTTCTGGGCGAGCCTGGCCTCGCCCGTGCCATTCTGGACGTCGAGCTGAATTGCTCTGGTCCTCCCGAATTGCCGTACTTCTGGTTCATCAGGGTTCATCGCGAGAAAATAGATAGCTCCAACGACCACAAGTCCTAAGGTCAAGAGCAAGGCTTTGCGGGATGGAAATTTGCCGGAAGTGGCAGTTGTTTCAACAACGTGGTGTTGTGAAGGAGCGGAATGGACGGCCGGTGTAACTGACGGTTCTTTTATCGCTTGCCTCTCCCTCGGCACAAAAACGAACCGAGCAGGCTCTTCCTTTTAAGGTGGTGTGCCTGCTCGGTGATTGAACAAACTCGATTGTACAACAGAGTCAGTGGTTGTTCTCCTCGCGCACGTCGAATCCGTTATAATAATTTGGCAGGTAGTATCCGGAATTGCCCAGCCAGTATAACGAGGGAACTTGCCGGAACTGGATCTGAAGCCACATGTTGTCCGTGGGCTTGTAATTGAGCTGCGCACGGCTGAGATACACACCTGAGAAATTCTTGCCAAATTCATTCCCAAACGTATTGTACGGCGAATGCATCAGGCTGATGTCGAACTGCACAGACAGTGGGTCAGAAAACTGATAGAGCAGGCTGTTGGTATAAACGCCGAGGGAAAGCCCCTGTCCGCCAAAGCTCGAATAACTCAGCGAATAACTGTGATGCATTGTGAGCCGGCTGGGGTCAAACCATCCAAACATCAATCCGCTGTTGTCGCTGCGGATGATCGATTCGCTGACACTTGGCCTTTCTTCGGGCCTCGATTTAAGCTGGCCGTTTGCCGTTCCGGCGATGAGGAGAATCGCTGCCGCCCAACTAAACGCTGATCTCATGGATTTCCTCCTTTTTCTCTGAATGAATGATAGTCAAAACTCGAATGATTGTCAACAGAATCGGATACAGGTTGGACGCATGAGAGGCTCGAAGGTTTCGTCAGCAGCAGACATGCTCACGCCCGACCTTCGAGGACGGCTCTTGCCTCTTCCAGCTGTTCCACGGTATTCACGCCGCGAATTTCGTCGACATGAGGCGCTTTCACGGCCGATACTCTCCAGCCATGCTTCCAAAAATACTCGAACACGTCCGTGAGGTAGTACTCGTTCTGGACGTTGTGCACTCCGATATGGCTGAGTCCGTCAAAGAGTTTGTCTTTTTCGAAAACATAGATACCCGAATTCATTTCCCTGATGGCCAGCTCTTCCGGTGACGCGTCACGATGCTCCACTATTTTCTTCACCGACCCGTCCGCGTTCCGGACAATCCGTCCGTATCCCGTCGGGTCCTCGATGTCCGCCGTCAAGATGGTTGCCACCGCCCCGGTGCCCGAATGATGTGCGATGAGCTTTTCCATGGCGTCTCGTTGCAGAAGCGGGACATCTCCTGAGAGAACGAGAACACTTCCTTCGAAATTCTTGAGCGTTGATTCCGACTGTTGGATCGCGTGGCCGGTGCCAAGCTGTTGATCCTGCAGGACGCACTCGACGTCAGGATGCGTTTTGCGGACATACGCACTGACAATCTCCCGCTGATGGCCGACAATGACGATCACTCGGCTTGCATGTAAGTCGTACGCGAGGTCGACAACGTAGTGGATCATCGGTTTGCCGTTCAGTTCGTACATGACCTTCGCGAGGTTGGGGTTTTTCATCCTCGTGCCCTTGCCTGCGGCCATGATGACGGCTGCGAAATCTTGTTTTGCGGATTCAGATGCTCGACGTGTCATTCTGGAGCTATTTCATAATTATGAGTAGGTCCGTTCTCCAGGACGGCTTAGAAGCTAGATTTCATTCCGAGAGGTTGGCGTAAAACTCCGACCGACAAGTACACTGGTAGGTCGTCCTTCAGGACGACCCGCATAGAGTTTCGAGTCAGACGGTCACGTCCTGCATGCAAGTCGTAAGCAAGATACGATTTCGTTTTCGGCAAGGGATCAAACCACTGAAACAATTATGTTATCAATGAGCCGGGTTGAACCGAATCGAACTGCGAGAGCAATGAGAACTTCCGGAGTCTCGATGGTTTCAATTTCAGTAAACGTCGACGGCCGAACGAACGCAACGTAGTCGATCTGCGTTGGATTCCCTTTCTTCAGGATCTCCTCCATTTCAGCCCGGAGTTTGGCCACGGAGCGCTCTCCGGATTTCACACGATTTTCAACATGTTGTAAAGACTTATAGAGAAAAACGGCGCTTGCTCGCTGGCCGTTTTTCAAATAGACATTCCTTGAGCTCAGTGCAAGGCCGTCGGGTTCTCGCACAATGGGCGCGACGACGATTTCCACGTCGAAGTTGAGGTCATGAACCATTTGCCGGATGACGTATGACTGCTGGGCATCTTTTTGACCGAACACGGCAATATGGGGATGTGTCGCATGAAGCAGCTTGGCAACGATTGTGGCCACACCGCGAAAATGTCCGGGACGAATTTTGCCTTCAAAAGTACTGGAAATATCCTCCACCTCAATGTACGTCTTGTATCCTTCAGGATACATTTCCTGTTTGTCGGGCCTGAAGATAATGTCCGCGCCGCATTTTAAAGCGATCTCACTGTCTCGTTGAAAATCGCGAGGATACCGGTCGAAATCCTCGCCCGGGCCGAATTGCGTCGGGTTGACAAAAATAGTTACAACGACAACATCGCAGATTTCCTTCGCCCGACGTATGAGGCTTGCATGCCCCTCATGCAGATATCCCATGGTTGGCACAACGCCGATCTTCCTCCCCTCTGCCCGCAGGCGTGAAGCCTCAGCCTGCATCTCTGCAACCGTCGAAATGATGTTCATCAGATGATTTTTTTGCCGAACCCTGACTGGATGAGCTCAACGGCGAATTCGGCGGATTGGTTTCTGCTATCGAGAATCGGATTTGCTTCGACCACTTCGAGTGATGCCATTTTTCCGTACTCATTCAGCTCTTCCATAATCAGATGAGCTTCCCGGTAATTCAGTCCCCCTTTGACGGGCGTGCCGACGCCGGGCGCCACGGATGGGTCGACGGCGTCCAGGTCGAAGCTGACGTGAAGATGGTCGACATCACGAATTTTTCTTAAAGCCTTTGCGACAATCACCGACATACCGTGTTTATCGATTTCTTCCATGGTAAAAATGTTAATGCCGTGCTGGCGGATGTGTTTCCGTTCGCCGTCATCGAGGTCTCGAGTTGCCAGCAGGACGACATTTTTCGGATCCACCTTTCGGAAATCACCGGCAACCGACGTGAGCTCTATGGCACCTAACCCAATCGAAACTGCCAGTGGCATTCCGTGAATGTTGCCGGACGGCGTGGTCTTGTCCGTGTTCAGGTCGCCATGCGCATCGATCCACAAAACGCCGAGCTTTTTATTGGTTTTGCGGCAAGACGCTGAAATCCCGGCAATCGTCCCGATAGCCACGGAGTGGTCGCCGCCGAGCACCAGTGGAAATTCCCCGCCTGAGACAATTTTTTCAATTTTGGAACCAAGGAATGTACATGCGCGGACGATTTCCGGAAGGTACTTCAGCCTCTCGTTGCGGATTTTCTGCTGTTCAGGGTTCTTGACCGGAATGTCGCCTTCATCGATGACGATATGCCCTAGCACTTTGAGTTTCTCCGCGACTCCGGCAATGCGTATTGCCGATGGCCCCATATCAACGCCGCGTCGTCCGGCGCCAAGGTCCATCGGGACCCCTACGATGTGAATTTTCATGCTTCAGTTCTGGAGCAATGTGAGGATTTTCGACACGGTCTCCTTCATCTCCTTTCGATGCACGACCATATCGACGAAGCCTTTCTCCAGCAAGAATTCCGCGCGTTGGAACCCTTTGGGGAGGTCCTTTCCAATAGTCTGTTTAATCACGCGAGGTCCGGCAAAGCCGATGAGGGCGGCCGGCTCCGCGATGTGAACATCCCCGAGCATGGCAAAGCTTGCGGTGACGCCTCCGGTGGTTGGGTCCGTCATGATGGATATATAGGGAACACCGGCGTCGGAGAGCTGGGCGAGTTTCGCGCTCGACTTTGCCAGTTGCATCAGCGAAAGAGCGCCTTCCATCATCCTTGCGCCGCCGCTCGAAGAGACGATGATCAGCGGATGCTTCTTCAGTCTGGCTGCATCGATGGCGCGGGCGATTTTTTCTCCCACCACCGACCCCATGCTTCCGCCGATGAAGGCGAAGTCCATGCAGGCCACAACGACCGGCAGGCCGTTGATTTCTCCCGTCCCGATTCGGACAGCTTCCATCAGACCCGTCTTGCGCACAGCTTCGTCAAGGCGTTGTGAGTATTTTTTCGAATCGACAAAATTCAACGGGTCCATGGACCGGATTTTTTTGTCCATCTCCTTGAAAGTTTTCTTGTCCAGGAGAATCTCAAAGTATACCTTGCTGCCGATGCGGAAGTGATAGTTGCATTTGTAACAGGTAAAGAGGTTCTGTTCGAGCTGTTTGCGATGAATAATCTCTCCGCAGCCGCCGCATTTCGTCCACATGCCGTCGGGGACGTCTTTCTTCGGCCCTCCTGTTTGAATATTCTCTTGCGAACGCCGGAACCAGGCCATGGAAGCTCCTCTCTTAGTTTGACGAAAAAGGAAGTGGAGAATCAGGCATGTGCGCTCAAAGGCTCACGTTTTGCAAAAAAGTCTTTCAGGTACATCGGCTCAAGAGCCTCAAGGCCGCTGAATTGTTTCGACAGGAATTTTTCGAGGCCGATGTGTGCCACAATGTCGCCACGGCAAAAGGCGTGGGGAGACTCGCAGGCAACGTTCTGACCAAACGCAGTCCGAATTCTGAGTGGCGAGTCCGTCAGCACCAGCGCCCGTTCATCAACAGGAAGAGCACGAACACACTCCTCGAGCGGTTTGACGGCCACTTCCAATCCTGTCTCGACAAGGTCGCCAACCCTACTGAAACTGCCCACATAGAAATCCGACTGTTTTGCATCGAGAAGGATGACAATATTTTGAACGAGAGGGCGAAACCGGACAACGGCTCTTGCCATTGCCTCAAAGGTCGACACTGAAAGAATCGGCTTTCCGATTGCGTAACACAGCCCTTTTGCGCTGCTCAGGCCGATTCGCAGGCCTGTGAATGAACCCGGGCCAATGGAGACTGCCACTGCATCAACGGCAATCATCGACGTTTTCGCGTCCTGGAGAACATTGGAGATAAGGGTTTGGAGTTTTTCAGAGTGGATATGCGATTCCACCAGGGAACGCTCGACCGAGACTCCTTCCTCGTCCACAAAACCGACAGAGCATGTTGCAGTCGATGTTTCAATGCCGAGGATATTCATTGAGTGTATTGCATCGTTGTTGTGAGCAGCCGCCCGGAGGAGTCGTATTTCTCCGTTTCGATGATTCTTTCTTCTTCCACACCGCCGAACGAAATTCGAACGTCATAGCGCTGGAGCGGGAGGAGGTCCTTTAAGTGTTCGCCCCACTCGATCATACAGATGCCATCCTGTGAAAAAAATTCTTCGTAACCAAGGTCGTAGATTTCCGAAAGAGATTTGATCCGATACAGGTCGAAGTGAAAGATCAGAAGTTCTTTTCCTGCAGCGTCCTTTCCGCTGTACCGGTTCAGCAAAACAAAAGTGGGGCTCGTGACATGTTCCCGCACTCCGAAAAAAGCGCACAACCCTTTCGCGAACTGCGTCTTCCCCGAACCGAGGTCTCCATACAGCGCGACAATATCGCCCTTCCGTAATTGTCGTGCGAACGTCGAAGCAAGGGCCTGAGTTTCGGCGGCTGACCTTGTCCGCTGCTTCATGGATTATCTGGGTCTGAGCGTGACGACCGGGAGGATCATTTCTTCCATCGAAATCCCGCCATGCTGGAAGCTGTCACGATACTGGTTGAGGTATCTGTGGTAGTCTGTCGGATAGACAAAGTAGTAATCTTCTTTCGCAATCACATAATTCGTCGTCACGCTCCCTCGCGGCAGTTTAAAATCCGTAGGGTTCTTCACAAAAACTGCCTCTTTGTCTTCCACTTTCAGGTTACGCCCGAACTTGTACCTGAGATTTGTCGACGCCTCGCGATCACCAATGACTTTCGTCCCCCTTAGACAGCGGACGCTGCCGTGGTCTGTCGTAATGACAATCTTCACCTGTTTCTGGCGCGAGAGGGTCTTGAGCATGCTGAAAAGAGAAGAATGTTGGAACCAGGACTGCGTGAGCGAACGGTACGCGGGCTCGTCGGGTGCAATTTCTTTTAACAGAGGCGAATCCGACCTCCCGTGCGCCAGCATGTCGATAAAATTCACGACGATGGCCGTGAGCCTTCCCTGAGCATAGGAAAGGATGTTGTTTTCCACCTGGCGTCCGAATTCCGCATCGAGGATCTTGACGTACTTGGGCTCGGGCTTGAGCTGGATGTTCTTCCGTTCGAGCAATTTTTCCATAAGCTGATGCTCGTGCCTGTTGCGGCTGCTTTCGTCGTCGTCGCCGGCCTGCCAGATTTCCGGAAACCGTTTTTCGAGGTCGAGAGGAAAGAGGCCGCTGAAGATTGCGTTCCGGGAATACGGTGTCGCTGTCGGGAGGATACTGAAGTAGTAGTCTTTTTCTATCGTGAAGTAGTCACCGAGCATCTGCTCCATCGTCAACCACTGGTCGAGGCGCAGGCAATCGATGACAAAAAAGAACACCGACGACTTTTCGTTGAGCTGCGGGAGGACAAACCGTTCCATCACGTCCGGAGACAGCGGCACGGGACGGTCGGGGCGTTCGATCCAATTCCGGTAATTGCGGTCGACGAACTTCCCAAATTCAACGTTACATTCCCGTTTCTGGTCGATGAGTGTCTGATGAAGGCCAAGGCCGGGATGTTCATCGAGCTCGACGTCCCAGTTTGTCAATTTGACGTAGAGGTCTATCCACCCCTGTTCGGCCATGGGGTTCATCAAGGAGAGCGTGATTTTCTGGAACTCCACGGCATAGTCACGCGAAACGTATTCGCCCGCGATCTTTTTGGCATCAAGGATTTTCTTGCACGCCAAAAGAATCTGACTTGGGTTGACCGGTTTGACGAGGTAATCAGTGATCTTCCCGCCGATGGCATCCTCCATAAGGCTTTCGGCTTCGCTTTTGGTCACCATAACGACCGGCAGGGCAGGCACGATGTCCTTGATTTCGGCGAGGGTTTCAAGCCCTCCTTTGCCGGGCATCATCTCGTCGAGAAAAACAAGGTCGTAGCTTTTTTCCTTCACCAGGTCGATGGCATCTTCGCCGTTCGTCGCCGTCTCGACAAAGTATCCTTTTTGTTCCAGGAGCTTCAGGTGAGCCTTGAGAAGGTCGATTTCGTCGTCTACCCAGAGTATCTTTTTCGTGTTCACAGTGTTATTCATCGGATGTCAAAATAGTTATTAAAGCCCAGAGAATCAACGAACCTCGTGGCTGCGTGAGGTTTTGCTTGTATAACCTTGTCAAGGATACCAAAGAGTTCTATCGTCTTTGACAGTGTTCACTTTGCACGACCTGATACCTTACAACCTTGTCAAGGTCAACGTAAAACTCGATAACCTTGACAAGGTTGTGTTATTGAATCGCCACGCGTACGTCGAGACCGCCTTCGTTGACGGTAGAGCCCGGAATCTTCGAGCCGTCGGCGTCCGGTTTGATCTTCGTGTAGCGGTAGTAGAACGATGCGGTGACGCGAGCGCTGAGGACGTAACGAATGCGCGGCTCCAAAACCGTTCGACTGGAACCCTCAAGGGGTGTCCCTTCCTTTTTAAAGAGGACGGCTTTCATGTCGTAGAGTTTGCGGGAAGTCTTCGCATAGGTATACGAAAAGCTCAGGTCGATATCGTTCGAAAGTGAAAGGCCGAACACTGGAAGCTCAAATCCCTGGCGGTTAAAATTTGCTGTCATTGAAATATCGTTCGTCCCGGATTCCGTGATATTAAAAATCGATGGCACAAGATCAAACGAGGTAATGGCGCTGTACCTTATCGTTGCGGTGAAATTTCCTTTGACGAAATCTTTAAATGTAATATTAAGTCCTGCCAGTGGGGAAAACCCCTGCGTCACTTGCTGGCTTTCTGTGATTTGCGTGCCCTCGGGCGTTATTCTCCATCTCCGGCGATAATTCGACGAGTAGGAATGGTCCAGCGTTACTCTGTTGGCAAGCGTTTGCAGCAGGGGTAAGCGTTCGAGCCCGTCCCATCGCAGAGACCAGTTTACACGAGGAAGGATGCCGCCGAGGAGCTTCTTAAAGATGGGCAGCGCCTCCAATCCATCCTCGAAAGCTTCAGAAAGCTTCACGTCATTGGGCCTTCCATCTGGCACCAGTTTTGATTGCTCGAACTTTTTGTTCACATCCTCGATACTTGTTTTGAAAAACTCGAAAAACAAAATCGGTGGAAATGAGAGGAACGACCGGTCAACATCCCCGCTAACGACCCTGCTTTGCTCGACAGGCGTTCCCAGGGAGTCGGGCGCAACTGTCCGGTTTTGATTGTAGGACCATCCCACATTCCAGTTCAGCTCCAGGCTGGCTCCTTCCCACAACGGCCGTGATGTTCGTATCGTCATACGATTTGACTGGGAGAAAACATCAGTCAGCAGGAGTGCTGAGCCGCTGCGAGCCGCTCGCAGCCCCGGAACAGTATACCCTGTGATGAAAGGGAATGAACTCTTGGTCTTCAGAATAACATCTCCGTGCGGATCCGAGGAAAGCCCGAGTTGATACAGCAACGAAGGTCCGTACTCCGGCAAGGAAGACTGGACGAAGGGAATCCGAGAGAAGATGTTTGCAAAACCAGTCCCTCCGAGAACACCGCCGTTCTGAGACCTATTTTGCTGTGTGAAGGTAAAGCTGACTTTTTCAAAGTCAAAAAGTGGCGCCTTGAAAAGCACTCGCGTAAGTTGGTCAACAACCTCGCCGAACGATTTTGACATGCCCGTGTCTTTCTGCGACACAAACGTCGGAGTGGCAGACCACAGCTCCGATGAGATCTTCTTTATGTTGAAATCCAGAGACATGCTGAGGTTGCTGCTCCAACCGGCGCTCTTTCCCAGGGCGCCCGCCTGCAGGTTGTTCGACCAGTCGTACTGAGACGAGTAACGAAGTGAAGGTGTAATGATCTTGTCCAGCTCCAGAACCGGCGGAACCACCAGTCGCGTGTTCAGGTTTATGACCTGCGAGTAGGTCTGGTCGATGCCGAAGTTCACGAGGCGGTCGCTCAGGAACATGTCGTCGAGGATTTCCCAGAAGGAACGTTGTCTGCCGAACTGGTCGAGCTCGAGGTGGACAAGGCTGCTGTTGATGTTCACCTGGTAGTCAATACCAGGATTCAGGAACCCGCCCTCTACAAATTGCCAGTTGAATGTCATAGACCGGCTGGCTGCCATGCTGCGCACCGTAGGCCTGAACGCGCCCTGGGTTCGGGTTTTTTCTTTTTTCTGGCCGCGGCTGACCGTCGTTGCCCCGTTGAGTGTCCTCGGGGTGTAATACAGCTTGAGATTTCTCCATGGATTGATGAGAAAAAAATCACCGAGCAGGTCAAAGGGCTGAAGGTAGTTTTCCGCGCTGAATTGGAGGCCGTACGACGCTCTCGCATTCCAGTCCCACCGCACAAAAGATTCCGTCACAGGGTCGCGTCTGCGCGACACGGTATAAGTGTACCCAAACGCCATTCGGTTAATCGTTTCTCGGACAAGCCACGAGTCCACAGGAAGGACGAGCCTGATACTCGGAAGAGCATATGTTTCCGTGATATTCAACGTCTGCGTGCGAGTTCGCAAGGCTTCCGAAGAAGCCCTGGCTTCTTCATCGGATTTTCCCTGCAGACGCACTGCCTCTGCTGTCCGTTGAGCTGCTTCAGAAACGAGAACATCCGTACCCGGCAAATATCGAGGAACTTGAATTCCCTCCACGTGCGAATAGGTCAACCCTAACGCCGACCCGGTCCAACTCTGCGGCAAGAATTTTTCCAGGCTAAAGCTGGCCGAAATATTCCAGCTCCTGCCGGTCAACCGCGAGCCGAAGTGCTCCTCCAGTCCGTGGAAGTTCGGGTCACGGTTCAGAAAAGAGAAAACGACATTGCCGACATCGGCGAGTTTCACACTCGTGTCAAACCGGTACGCCCAACCGGGAGTGTCATCGACATCGATGAGTCGGAGTTCATTCAGCCAGACTTCACCTTTGAGGGGAAAAGTGGTTCCCCTCCCCCCCGGGTTTTCAACGCCGATGGAAATGAAGCGAACGTTCGTCAACGTCGGCTCCCCTCGAATCTGGAAAGTCGAACCCGATGGGCCGCTCGAAGTTGGAAAGCGTCTTGTCAATGCACCGGCACTATCGCGCAATAACTTTATTCCGGTTAGCTCGGCAAAATTTACTGTCACGTCGTTCAGGCGATCCCATCCGTTGTCAATGGGGAAACGATCCGGCCGCAGAGGCGCCCGGTATTCGTAGTAATTCAGCGTGTCCGTGCCAAACCTCAGAAATACCTCGGCATCGTAGTCTATCGAGTCGGCCGTGACCTGTGTGAATCTGAAGCTCGGGTCACCCCGGACGAACATTTTCAAAGCACGGTAATTAAAGAGGTCGAGAGGCTTGAACGTAAATCGCTTGATGGCTTGGACATTCTGGCCGTCCTCCAGGTTGTTGATAATAATATTGAGAGCCTGTTCATTGCCGACAATGTTTTGCGTCGGCCGGGAACGGTCTCTCGCACGCTCGACGCCGGGTGGAGAAACGTACGACGGGTTGTCTTCAATGTTCACAACGCTGACGCGAAACACACTGTCTTTCTTGATGAGCTCTTCCCATTGATTGCCGACAAGGTTCATTTCCGTCAACAGCAGATGTACGTCGCTTTGTGCTCCGGCCACCCACATTCGCACCGCTTCAACGGTAGAGAACGTTGCATCACCGATGCTCCTTGTGTACTCATTTATAGGAATGCGAATCTGGTGCCACCCGTTGTGGCCCCCTCCCGTCCTGTACTTCAGAAAATCCGCGTTCGTGGTGTCCAGAGGGATTTCGTATTCGAAATATGCATTCACCCGGTCCAGGTTGTTGTTCCGGTTCAGATCTTCGGTATCCGGATTATTGGTGCGCTCGTTGCCTTCCGTGCCGTTACCGTACTCATACTCTCCCAGCGGCGCCCTCCCCGTTCCCACCGGAGGCTCGATAAAATTATCTCCCGAAGGATCCGGATTGAGGATGCTTGTGTATTTTCCGTTCAATTGGTTAATGAACTCGCCGTACCGATTGCGCTCTTCAAGATCGGTCAAACCGTCGATCCCTACGTCCTCACCCTTGTTGAGCGTAGTATTGCGAATTCCGCTAAGCAGTCCGTCTTCGGTGTCGAGCTTCCCGTACCCAAGGCGCGAAACGGGGATCACATCCTCGCTGATCAATCCCATATTGATATTCAACTTTGCCGAGGTCGAAGCGCGTTCCACGTTAATCCACAGCTCGATGAAATTAATATTCTCGTCATGTACGTTCGTCGACGTTGTAGAGAGCAGCTGTTGCATGCCGGCCCAGTTTTGCTGCGGGTTGGCGAACAAGGTGGAGTCAAGGTTCGGAGAATAATTATACACGCCCCGCGCACCCGGCCTCATGTAGAAATCCAGAACCGTGGTAAGAGATTGTTCGGGTGCAACGCTGCGCTCCGGCCAGATCTCGTTTGTAGAGACGTCCGACGGTTGAACATTAAACCAGAACGCTTTCGCTTTCGAAAACATCCTTGTGCTGTCGCGGATGACGGTAGCTGTCGTCGGGATGTTTCTTCCTGTGGGCGTGAAGGCGTCTATGCCAGAGATGTAAAACGGCGGGCTCGCATCCTTCCACGTCAGCGAATTGACGCCGAAGGGTATCAGCCGCCTTGCACCTTCAAAATCGTCGATGTATGCAATGCCTTTGTCCTCATCCTGCGGAATAGTGCTTTTGCGCGTGTTCGGGTCGGGGCTCATGTAGGCAGCTTCTCCGCGAATGGATATGTTGGAGGCTGCGATCGTTTCTATTCCGGGGAGGAAGTTCAGCGCACGCGTAATAAACGGCGCTTCAAAATTTGTCCCTCCGTCCACTCCCATAATCGTGTTGCTGATTGGCTCTTCTCCGAGACGAACCTTGTCGCTGAGGGATTGCTGGTTGAGATTCATGATGGTGAAGCCAAGCGACGCATTTTTCCCAAGGTTAAAATCGCCCCGTGCGCCCAACAATGTTTTTGAGGCAAGTTGGAACAAGTCGTTCGCCTCATATCGAATTTGCAGGTTGCGACCGGGCGCGAGTAATGCCTGGTTGCGTATCACGACCTGCCCGGTGATGTAATCCACCGTGTAATCACTCTTCGGCTGTGACTGTCCGTCAACAATCACGTCCACACTGCCTTCAACGATGTTGAAACCGAGGTTGTATGATGAGGCGGTAGAAGGTGTAATCGTCCCGCGTATGACGAACTTATTTCGGTCGCTGTTGCGTGCCCCGTTGTCCGTCGTGTCGTAGATTGCGCCAAAGGAAAATGAATCCGCCGCCGTTTTTGCCTGACCCGGCGTAAAGCCTCCTCGCCGTGTCAAGAAGAAGTAAATGCTCGATGTGTCAAAAGGTTCCACGGTCGGGAAAATCAACTCTCCCCGCTGTTCGTCAATGGTGAGTTGTGGGAAGTAATCGAATGTGCCATCGGCCCCCGGCGTGCTTCCGTCTGGATGAAAACGGTCAAGGCCGAACATTTCATTGAGCCTCACTGCTTGCGGCAGCACATTGTCAATGTCAGGACTCCCTGAAACCTGGTAATAGATGTTCAGGTCAAACCCGTCCTTCTTGATTCCTCTCCCTCCGAGGGGATATCTGTTTTTGAGCATCATCCTCCACGCCGTGCGGTGGTGTGGACCAAGCAGCCGCGGCCTGACCAGTTTCATAATCAGCGGATTGAGCGTATCACGCGTACCGAAATTCCCGATTTTTCCTTCGGGAATGGAATAAGCGACTGCGACTGCCTGCTCAGCCTGCAAAGAGCGATTGAACGTGATGAAACCGGCGTATTCATGGAACTTGTAGTCGACATCGGGCTCCAGTCTAATGTAATCGCCGGCATCAATCGAGTCTTTTTGAGTCTGAAACACACCGGACGTCCTGAGTGTGACGCTGTTTTGATGCTGAAGGACAAGGTTCTCATCCATGAACGCAACAACTCTTCGTTCCCGCGATGGATCCTGCGCACCAACCCGCGACACCCAGACCTCCATCTCACGAATCTGCCTCGCCGGATTGACGATCGCCGGTATATTGACAAATGCCGAATCATACAACGGGATGTACAACGTGTCGATGAAGTAGTGATCTCTCGAATAATCCGTGGCCCTGCGTTCAAACGGTGTTGGCCTGGCGCCTCCCGCAACGGTAATGTCCTTGATCTGCCCTTTTTTCTGCGATGCCACCGTCGTTAAAGCGAGGGGCCCAAACTGAAGGCCAGCCTTAATCCCAAACAACGCCTGGCTGCTGGAAATGAAGGACGAGTTCGACGGTAATGATACGTTGCCTGCCTCAACACTCTTGACGATTTCGTCCTCGTAGCCGGTGTACCGAACCTTCAGCTGGTTCTCGTATTCAAACGTGCGTTGCGTATTCCAATCAGCGTCGATCTTGAGCTTGTCGCCGATTTCGCCTTTGACGTTGACCTGAACCTGCTGCTGAAAATCCGGCTCGTTCCGCACGTTCCCCAGAGGGCTGTTGATAAACTGGTCGATTTCCGTATTCCTGAAAGCGCTGTGGATGTCGACGGCGCCGTTAATCTGAAGCTTGATAATGTTTGGCCCGAAGATGCTGAAAAGCGGATTCTTCGGTATTGGTATTTCAACTTTCGTGATCTGCCCGAACACTTCACCCAATCCTGCTTTCTTCTCTTCCTGGATTTTATATGCCTGCGTCATTGCTTCCCAGTTTTGCCTGATCGCACGTTCCATCCGAAGGGCGGCATATTCTTCGAAGGGCACATCCAGAGGGACTTTCGTAGAAAAGCCGGATACAGAGGTTTGAACGCGATACTTCCATTGGGCCGAATCCAAAGTTTCGCTATGTCGGACAGAAAGCGGATCCGGGAGATAGAGGGAATACTGAGCAGGCCGACGCACATCCACCATCGGCAGGTCTTCACGGAGGTGATGGAAGTGCGCAAGACGGGCGGCTGAGTCGACGGGCATAATGCGGGTCGTGTCCCGGTCCCTCAGGGCCTCCCGTCCCTCGCCCATGCTTTCACGACCTCCCTGGCGTCGAAGGAGCGCCTTGGCGCGGCGCGAAAGTTTCCCGGATTGCTGTGGACGCGGCGTGAATTTGGAAGTATCGGACTGCGTTTTGACGCTGTCGTCGGAAGGAGTTTGAAGAATCTCTGATGGATGAGCGGGATTTGGTTTTGTGTTCCTGACGTATGCACCGAGCGACAGAACCAGGAACAGAAGAATGAGTGCGGGGTAGGAGAACACCCTCCACACCGAACAATGTCCGTTACGTTGTTTCAATTCAATGAGAAAAAGAGAAAAATCAGGATAATGGATGGATGAGACTACATCCCACCGTTGAACGTGAACAAGTAACGAAGCGCTCGATGTATCTCCATGTTGTGAGGGTAAAAGCCTGCCTGCTGTATAGAGGTAATGCTTGCCGCGCTTATTGCGCGGTGGAGGAAAACCTCATGAACTGAAAAAACTTAGGAAAAAACTCAATGAATATCAAGGTGCGCGGATCGACGATTTTAGTGCGCTTCGGTGTACTTTTGCAGTTCGCGACGTACTCGTTCGAACTCGTGCATCAATTCCTCGAACAGCATCTTTGCCTCATCCAGCCGGCCAGACTCTCCCGCATTCTCCATTTTCTGACAAAGTGATCCGAGATGCATGGCGCCAAGATTCAGGCTTCCTCCCTTTAAGGCATGCGACCCGGCATGGACAGCTTTTGCATCCGACCGTTCCAGACCATCCTGGATTTTTTTAAGCTGCACCGGCGCCGTGGCCATGAACATTGTGAGAATTTCTCTCACAAATGATGGTTCGGTTTCTCCTTGTAGGAGTTCGAGGCGTTCGTGCAGTTCCTTCAAGCCAGCAGCCGAATTTTGGATCCGGCCTTCACTGTCGGAAGAGTTCGAAGTCGGTTTCCATTTTTCAAGCATCTGCCGCAATCCTTCGGCGTCCACAGGTTTCTGCAGATAGTCGTTCATGCCGGCGTGCAGAAACTTGTCTCGAATGCCGTCTTTCGCAAGAGCCGTCACGGCGATTATGACCGGCTTTTTGTCCGGGCGTGACCTGATGATTTCATGCGAAGCTGCAAAACCGTCCATCTCCGGCATCTGGATGTCCATGAGAACGAGATCATACTCGTTGCGCCTTGATGCCTCTACAGCCTCCGCACCGTTGTCAACAAAATCCGCACGGTATCCGAGACGGTGGAGCAATTTTGACATGAGAACCCTGTTGACCGGCTCATCCTCAGCCACAAGGATTTTGACATTGCGCGGTTGTGCGGGATCACTCATGACATTTGTTCGTGGAAGTACTGAAAAAAGGCGGGTTGACTCACGACGTGGAATCGATGACTTCCCGAATACGCTGGAGGATTTGTTCGGGAACGTATGGTTTCTGAATGAAATCCCTCGCGCCGGCCTTGATCATTTCTGACTTCAAGCGCGGGTCTAGATAACCGCTGGCGAGAATGGCTTTGACGCGGGGGTTAAGCTGTTTCATTTGCTGAAACGCTTCCCACCCTCCGAGTTTCGGTAACCCCATGTCGGACAGGACGACGGCGATCCGGTCCTTTGCGTTCGAGTACACATCGACCGCTTCCTCTCCGTTCTGTGCAACCATGACTTTGTACCCGCCCCCTTCGAGGACTTCCTTGAGCAAATCGAGAATCATGGGTTCATCTTCCACGAGAAGGACCGTTTCCTCGCCCGACGACTTCGACACATATGCTTCTTTCCGGTCTGCAACCTGCGCAGGGGCGGAAAAGGATGCGGGGAAATAAATCCTCATCGAAGTTCCTTTTCCCACCTGTGAATCCACATCGATAAATGCCTGATGAGATTTCACAACACCGTAGACGACGGCAAGACCGAGGCCCGACCCTTCGCCGAATTCCTTCGTGGTAAAAAACGGTTCGAAGATCCTCGTCTGTGTTTCTTTCGACATCCCTGCCCCACTGTCTCGCACTTCAACGAGCACGTAGCTCTTCGCATCGGCTTCCGCATAACGTTTCTTCACCAGGTAACCTTCCGACTGTCTCGTGAGAATGGAAATGGTGCCGCCGCCAGGCATCGAATCCCTTGCGTTGACACACAGGTTGAGCAGTGCCTGTTGAAGCTGGCCGGAATCCCCGACAACTGCCGGAATGTCGTTCTCAAGGTCAAGCTGAAATTCAACTGACTCCGGGAATGTCTCGCGGACAAAATTCACAAACTCGCGGATCACATGATTGATGTCCAGCGGCTTGAACTCGACAGCCTGTTTGTGGGCAAAGGTGAGCAACTGCCGAACAACCCCCGCCCCTCTATCGACGGCCGTGGCAATTGCTTCAAACCACTGCGCTCGCTTTACGGGATCACCATCGCCCTTTTTAAGTAAAGCAGAATACCCGTTAATAATGGCCAGGATGTTGTTAAAATCATGGGCGATGCCGCCCGCAAGCGTGCCAACGCTCTCCATTCTTTGTGCCTGGCGGAGCTGTTCTTCGAGCCGTTTTTGCTCCGTGAGGTCCAGGACATAGCCTGTCATTTGCACGATGCCGCCATTCTCGT
>JACPSI010000052.1 GCA_016193365.1 Ignavibacteriales bacterium | reverse complement strand
TTCACAAAATGGACAAGGGTGATGCGGCGCTCGGATTGCTGCCGGGGGCCGCGTTCACCGAACACTCCGTCGAATTGAAACGCGAAGATATTCTCATCGCCTATTCCGACGGATTGACAGACGCTCAAAACGAACAGGGGGCATTCTTTGGCGAACAACGTTTTCTGGATTTTCTCCCGCAGGTTGCACAGCTTTCGACTGAGCAGATTGGCGAAGGCCTTATCAAGCAACTCGACCGGTTTATTGGAAGCGCCAAGCCTGCAGACGACATTTCGCTTGCAATCTTGAAAAGGATGTGAGTTCTTGAGTTTGTGGTTACGGCTGAGAGCTGATGGTAATTCCTTGGCAGACCTCACCCGCCAGGCGAAACTTGTGATAGTACCGTCTCCTAATCTTTGGAAAGATTATTTTGAGGAGAGGGATCACGGATTCAAGAAGTAACCTCTGGCGAGCGTAATTCTTGGTAAGAGATAGCGAAAACTCATACCCATTCGATGACAAAAATTAGGGCGAGTATGCGTTTCGTCGACCTCAGCCACACCGTTGAGCACGAGATGATTACCTACAGGGGGCTCCCTGCGCCCATTATCTGCGATTTTCTTTCCCGCGAAGATTCACGGAGCCGTTATGCCGAGGGAACGGAGTTTCAGATTGGAAAAATCGAGATGGTTGCAAATACAGGTACGTATGTTGACGCTCCGTTCCATCGATTTGCTCAGGGAAAGGATCTCAGTCAGCTCGATTTGTCTTCGCTTGCACACCTTGACGGCATCCTCGTCCGCGTTGGGAATGGACGGTCGATTGATTTCGAACACTTTCGCGGACGTGAGCTTGCAGGCAGGGCTGTTCTTGTTCACACCGGCTGGGACAGACATTGGCGGACGGACCAGTATTTTGAAGACCATCCCTTCCTCACGAGAAGGGCAGCGCAGTATCTGGCCGATGCTTCCGTGAAACTGGTTGGGATAGATTCTTTTAATATCGACGACACCGCCGACGGCACTCGTCCCGCGCATACAATTCTTCTCGGGGCGGAGATTCCCATCGTTGAACATCTTTGCAACCTTCAGTCGTTACCCGAGCAAGATTTCACATTTTCTGCAGTTCCCGTAAAGGTTCGGGGGATGGGTTCCTTCCCCATACGAGCGTTCGCAGTAGTCTGAAACGTATTTAAGCGCGAGAGGAGGCTCTATGAAGTTCAAGATTGTTGGACCGTTTTTCATCTGCGTGCCGGCGGCTATTTTTTCTCTGAGGTCAACGGCACTCGCTCAGGACTCCACTCAGTGGAAACTTGAGATCGGCGGGACGTTCTCAACATTTCAGCAACAGGTGAAAGCCGAAGTCGGGGATCCGCGAGGAGAGCGGCTCATCAACGAGACCGATGTCGGTGTGATGATGATGGGGAGATATCAGATTCTCGACTTCCTCAGCGCCGGGCTCTTCCTGCAATTCGACCGGGGCCACCGACTCGCGGCGCGGTTCGACGGGTTCAACAGCGAGGGCATGACTGTGACGAAAGACAAACTCGGCGGAAACTATTCGGAGGCGTGGTTTGGGCCGTTTGTCCACTTCAGCTGGAAGAACCTTTTTGCAGAAGGCGGGTATGGCGCGTTCGGCAGGCGCAGCGACGACGCGCGGGGAGACCTGGCTTCATCGACCGGAGACACGACAAGCTCCTTCTCCCTCCACCCGACCATCGCGCTCCTCGCAGCCCTGGGAGCGGGCGTTCAAATCACGGACGACCTCGACCTCATCGTGCGCATGGAATACAGGCTTCGCTACTACACGATGCGCGGCGGAAACACGCTCAAGAATAACATCGAACACGGGACGCAGAACATAACGCCCTTTGTGGGCGTGTCTTGGCGATTCTAGAATGCAACGAGTCAAAACTCCCCTTGCGTGATGACGAACTCAAACAACTCGTTGGAGAAGTCACTCAATTGCCTCCAGTTTCGATATTCTGCCGTCCGATACGCGCCTATAATATTAGCGAGGTGAAAAACCCCGGTAATCGAAATGCCAACATACGTCCATACTAATTGCCCTTTTAACTCATGTTCGTATTTGTACATCGAGTAGGTACCGAACGCCATGGAAGCTGTATAAACGAAGGCTTGAAAGGCGTCATACGGATGGTCGCTGTAGAGCTGTCCTGCGCCCGGAACGGCAGCGGAAAGTGAGGCAGCGAGGAGAGGTGACTTTTGACTGCGCTGGAGCATCGACCTTGTACTTGCGGCAAAGTCCATCATTTTCAGTTTGAAGGCTGGATCTTTTTCCCGCTCCGCCGTCTTATCGAAATATCCCGCCGCCTCTTCAAATTGCTGAAGCCCAACATATGCCAGCCCCAGGCACAGCAGAGCAAATTGGACAGTGTCATTCTCCTCATGTGCTGTTTTCAGGTAAGGAAGAGCCAGCTGCGGCATCTTGTCCTGCAAGTAACAGAGCCCGATCGTGATGTTTGCCCGTTGTCGATACATTGCCGACGCATCGGGGCGCATCAAAAGTTCAGCAGCATATTCTATTGCAAGCTCCGATTTCGCGCTCTTTTGATATGCTCTTGCTATTTGTGATAAGCAGTAAATGGTAATTGAATCCTTGCGGGCTTCGAACATTGCGCGTTTGTATTCCGTGATTGCGCGAAAATAGTCTCTCTCCTTCATCAGCTTGTCTGCAAAACCTGTGGGCGCTTGAAGCCCGACTTGCAGGCACAGGATCATCAAAACCTGCATCAGGGATTCCCGAAGAGGTAGTGGGAATCATCCAGTTTGAGGGTCCCCAGCGAGAGCTTCCGAAGTTGATACTTTTGGAAAATTCCGGGGTTTTCCCGATAGAGATTTCTATCGACAAAAAGAGCGACTCCAATGATGAGGCCGTATTTCTCTATTGCAACTTTGGCAAAATGGGAGCACGAAGGATGAAAGGGACATCGCGCAATTGACAGAGGAGCAATCCGTATCTGATAGTACTTGATCGCGTTCAGGGCAAGGTCTGCGAAGATGCTCTTCGGATGTGGAAGGGAAGGAGGATCCTCCACTGTTCTCCGCAGTTCAGTGGATTCCCACGCGTCATGTTGATTTATTGATCCTTTACTCTGCTGGGCAAGATTCTCACCGACAAGAGAAACGTTCAGTAGAGAACATATCGAAAAAAGGACGGGGAGCTTGTGGCTCCCCGTCGAGGCACTCAAAAAAAGCAGGGCCATAAAGGTGTGCGTGCTACGAGGTGATCATCATTGCTGGGCTACCTGCATGCCGTTTGGCATCAGGGGGACAGCTAAGCTGCGTAATTGCCCTTCCCTGTCCGTCGCATGGAAGACTGCGTACAGGGCTTTTTGTTTTCCGCCGAGGTAAGCGGTCGTGAGCGTGACCGAAATTTCATCAGGGCTCAAATGATGCATTGCCCCATTGCTCGCGTCGACGATTATGCCTATGACCCCGCCGCAGAGAAGATTCCCCCAGAACCATCCTTCGATAGATTCCTTCATGATATTCACCGTCGCGTCCTTATGTCCCTCCAGGGACACCGTGACTGTGTATTCGTTTTTTCTCGAGATTTTTGTCATTGCCGGCGTCGTTCCTTCGAACACGGTCATCCCGCCCGTAGTTTTAATCATAACCTTGGCGCTGGCAGGCGTGGAATTGATGCGGACCTGCTGGTCTGAACCTTTCATGATCGTCGCACAGCCCACAAACAGCACGACAATGGCGAACAGAACTATGAACGCGAGAACAAGTACGCTGGGTACTCTCATACAGACCTCCTTTTTAGTGGTGGCGGATGGGATTTTAGCATTTCCTCGAGCTGTTTACTTGCCAAAAATGATTGATATGCTCGCAAACGGTTGAATAGCAATTGATTCTCCGACCACAGTGATATAGTTTGAATTCCTTTCCTGGTTGATTTTGTCTGTCAGGCTTTGTTGCGCTTCGGGAAAATACATAATCCCAGCTGACAGCACAATACCTGAGCTTGGAGAAACCTCGTAATCGATGCCCCCGCCAAAACCGGTTTTGATGATTTGGTTGTATGCCGCTCCGACTTTTATCCCGAGACGATATTCCTCTTCCGGTTTGGTCGTCGCTATACTTATTTTCACACCTGCCGTCGCCGGAAAATAGAGTTTTGATTCGGTGCTCACTGTGAGATTAAAAACAACGAGCGGCACAAAACCGGCTCCAACCTCGAAAGCGACACGTTGGCCGAATCGACTCACCACTCCCAAGCCGTACTCTGCCCCCGCCGTCAAACCGAATTGAGCGTGCGAGACTGAAGCGCATAGGGTGAGGAAGCCCCCAAGAAGAACAGCCATTTTCGCCGACATGGTCATATGAAGCACTTTTCTCTTGTGCATGAAGTCGTCGAGACTTAAAAAACTGTTGTAGGCAAGGACAGTGATAAAGAGAAGTTACTTTTCAGAAATGCGTTTGAATCTATGAAATTCCGAAAGCATTGTCAACATGGAGTTGTTGTTTTGCTTTGTAGAAATTGCAGTCTGGGTAGCGCAGTAAATCTTGAGGGATGATTGCATCTCGACAAAACGTTGTTGTGTCAAAAAGATCGAGAAAATCGTCCTCCTATCTTGAGGTTTCTTTCATCATGCAGGCGGCATTGGAAGGACAAAACAGGCGATACTCTTTTGTGTTTTTTACATACGCCGGGATTTCCTCCCGAGACATCTTTGTGAAGCCGAGCTTCTCAAAATATTTTTCGGCCGTAGTTGTCAGAAGGGAAATTTCCTGAATGCCGTGGGCGGTTGCCTCTGTAACGAGCCTTTCGTAAAGAGATTTCGCTATCCCTTTGCGTCGCTGCGATTCGGCAACAGCCAGAGACCTGAGGAGTGCTGATGTTTCGTACACTTCAAGTCCTATGGTTCCGACAATGTCTGTGCCCACGGTCGCGACGTAAAAATTATTGAGATGCTCCGCGACGTCGTCCGCGGGAAGGTTGTTGTTCAACAGCAGCTGTCGAATTGCCGGCAAGTCTTTTCGGTCGGCATGGCTGATCAGCATTTCATTCATTGACGTTATGGTCTCTTCCCGCCCGCGCTGATGCTCAGGACTTCACTCTTGCTCTCCCTGAATCGGACAATTTCTTCTTTTGAAAGATAAAGGTCGAGCGCTTCATCCGGAAGTCCAATGATCCGCTCTTTTTTGACCGACGCATCAAACCCGGCTTTCGTGATGAGGTCCATGTATTGTTCTTTCGGCATTGCCCCTGCGATACATCCGGCGTAAAGCTCCGCGGCTGTCCGGACATTTTTGGGGAGATTTCCAGTTGTGACGATGTCCGAAATGGCAAAACGGCCACCCGGTTTCAGCACGCGAAAAATCTCGGAAAAGGCCTTCTCCTTGTCGGGCACGAGGTTGAGAACGCAGTTGCTGACTACGACATCAACGGTCTGAGATTCCACCGGAAGGGCTTCGATTTCGCCGAGGCGAAACTCCACGTTGGCCAAGCCGAGTTTTTTCTTGTTTGCTTCTGCACGTGCAATCATCTCCTCCGTCATGTCAACGCCGATCACCTTGCCCTTCTCTCCCACAAGTGAACGAGCCACGAAGACGTCGTTGCCAGCGCCGCAGCCAAGGTCAAGCACCGTTTCCCCTTCGACAATGTTTGCGATATCCGAATAGTCTTCCGTCATGATCACGACGTTCTGGCCGGTGCCGCAACAGGATCTCTTGCGCAAGGAACTTTGTTTCGCAATCTCGGTGTATTTTTCTTTGACCATTTGCCTGATGCTTTCCTGAGTTTCCATTGTTCCTCCGGCTGGTGTTCAGTTCTTACTGTAATTCTTCAAAGAAGCTTCGCAGGTCGTCAATGCATTCGTTCAGCGCTTGTCGGTCGATGCAGTAACAGGACCGCGGCCCGTCGATTTGTCCCTTGATTAATCCAAGACTTTTCAGTTCCTTCAAATGCTGCGAAACGGTAGCCTGCGCCAGAGGCAACACATCGACGATCTCGCCACAGATGCATTCATTTTTTTTAGCCAATGTTTTCAGTATTGCGACGCGAGCGGGGTGCGACAACACTCGTGCAAGCGCTGCGAGCCTCTGGTCTTTTGTTTTAAAAAGTTCTGTTTTCGTTGCGGGCATAGAAAAGGGCTTTATCGTATCTTTACGATAAGAGTACGGAAAAGTTGCGTTTCTGTCAACGGAAATGTTTACGCACTGAACACGCATGAGAAGACTCAAGACACTTGGCTGGAATGACTTTTTTGAGGCTTTTTTTTCGCCTTACCGCGAAAAGGGTTTCACGGTTGGACGGGTTGCCGTTCAGCACCGTGACCGGTACATGCTGTACGTTGAGCAGGGTGAACTCTGGGCTCACGTCACGGGGAAATTCAGGCACGAGGCCGGCGGTGCGCACGAGTTTCCCGCCGTCGGGGATTGGGTCGCCTTTCAACACTCTCCGGCCGATGACGAGGCGTCAATTCATGGCGTCCTTGAACGGCGCAGTAAGATTTCACGGAAAGTCGCCGGCGCCAAAACCGAAGAACAAATCCTTGCCGCAAACGTCGACGTTGTTTTTCTCGTTATGGGACTTGACGGTAACTATAACGTGCGGAGGCTGGAACGTTCCTTGGCCCTGGCCTGGGAGAGTGGAGCCCAACCCGTTGTGGTGTTGAACAAAGCCGACCTGTGTGAATCGCTTCAGGAGCGTGTTGAAGAAGCGCGGCGTGTGGCGGTTGGGGCTTCAGTCGTAACAATGAGCGCTGCAAAGAACACGGGGCGTGACGAGTTCCTCTCTTTCCTGCCTGCCGGGAAAACCGGAGTGTTAATCGGGTCGTCGGGTGTTGGAAAATCAACGATCACCAACATGCTCCTGGGAAGGAATCGCCAGGCCGTGGCCGAAGTCCGGGAAACCGACAGCCGGGGACGTCATACGACGACGCGGCGCGAACTGATCATCCTCCCTGGTGGAAGTATTCTTGTCGACTCTCCGGGCATCAGGGAGCTGCAACTGTGGGGCAGCGGCGAGGGCATTGTGGAGCAATTTGAGGATATCGAAAGCCTCGCAAGCCAATGTCGCTTTAACGACTGTACACACGAAAAGGAACCCGACTGCGCGGTCAGGCAAGCGCTTGAAGATGGAACACTCGACCCTGGGCGCTGGAAAAGTTATCTCAAACTGCAGCGGGAGCTCTATTACCTGTTTTTGAAGCAAAACGACAAGGCGGCGCGGCTGGAAAAAGAAAAGTGGAAGAAATTGATGCGGGTTGCAAAGCAAAAACTGAAGAGAAAGTTTCAATGATGGTTAGTAGTGATGAGTAAGAAGTTAGGAGTAAAAAGTAGTAAGGAGTTAAGAGTGGAGAGTGAACAGTTTGCCAAATTCGACAAAATGAATATCTAAGAACAAATATTGAACTATGAGTGAAGCGAACCCAGAAACAGAAGAATCGAATCGGGGATTTTGGAACGAGTGGGGAATCATTGCGCTGTTTGCGTCGGTGAAACTCCTGCTGCACTTCATTACCAATGTAGTTGGCGGATATGGGTATTTTCGCGACGAGCTTTACTATGTCGCTTGCAGTGAACACCTCGCTGCCGGGTATGTTGACCAGCCGCCGCTTTCGATTTTCATCCTTGCCTTCAACCGGCTTGTGCTTGGCGATTCCTTGTTTGCGCTGCGGCTCCTCCCTGCAATTGCCGGTGCAGCGACGGTTTTTCTTGCGGGTGCGATCGCCCGCGAATTGGGCGGAAAAAAGTTCGCTCAGGGTCTTGCTTGCATTGCGGTGCTTGCGGCTCCGATCTTTTGGGGCGTCGGAACTTTCTTTTCGATGAACGCCTTTGATGCGGTGTTCTGGCCGCTGGCTGCGTATGTCTTGATTCGGCTCCTGAAAACTCAGGACACTCGGTACTGGCTCGCTCTTGGACTCGTTCTCGGCCTTGGACTTCTGAACAAGATCGGGGTCCTCTGGCTAAGTTTTGGCATTGCGACAGGCCTCGTTTTTACATCCGAGCGTCATTGGCTAAAAACCCGATGGCCATGGATTTCCGCCGGCATTGCTTTCGTTCTGTTCTTGCCGTACATCATTTGGAACGTCGCAAACGATTTTGCTCATCTTGAATTCATACAGCGGGCGATCAGCAAATACGAATCTCAAACCCCGCTGACGTTCCTCGCCGGCCAGTTTGTCAACAAAACAGAAAATGGAAGATTTCGGCTTCTTGGCTTTACGTATATCGGCACTCTTTTTGTTCTGGTGGTGAATGTCCACAGCAAGCCGGAGTATCTCTCTCCTGCGTATCCGGTGCTCTTTGCTGCGGGTTCTGTCTGGCTGGAAAGTTTTCTCGTCGGGAAATCACGGCAATGGCTCAAGCCTGCGTATGCCGGACTTCTCACTGTCGGAGGCGCTACATTGATTCCAGCCGGGTTGCCCATCCTCCCTGTTGAGACCTACATTCGGTATGCGGAAGTTATCGGCTTAGCGCCGGGGACTGCTGAAGGAAAACAGCTCGGTGCCTTGCCCCAGTTCTACGCCGACATGTTTGGGTGGGAAGACAAGGCGAAGGCAGTCGCCGAAGTTTATCACAAGCTTTCTCAGGAAGACCAGAAGAAATGCGCCCTTTTCGGTGACAACTATGGACGTTCCGCGGCAATGGATTTCTTTCGAAAGAAGTATGGACTTCCAGGCGCCATCGGGCGCCACAACAACTACTGGGTCTGGGGTCCGAGAGGTTACAGCGGCGAGCTGGTGATCATCGTTGGAGGCGACCTGGAAGATAAGCAGGAGGTTTTTGAAAACGTCGAGGTTGTCGGCGTCGTGCACAGCGAATACGCGATGCCGTACGAGAACGACCTTCGGATCTACGTGTGCCGAAACCTGAAAGTTCCTCTCGACCAAATGTGGGGCCGATTAAAACACTATGACTAAACGAAAGGTAAATCTTGTGAGGCTTAAGATTTTTGTTTTGCTGGTACCTGTTTCATGTGTGTTCTCCCAGCCATCGCCAACACACTATGATTCAGTTGCGAGAAAGATTGTGTTTGAGGCGTTGACTTCGAACCGGTCCATAGAGACTTTGACGGAGTTGACGACAATGATCGGCCATCGCCTGAG
>JACPSI010000128.1 GCA_016193365.1 Ignavibacteriales bacterium | reverse complement strand
GTCAGGGCGAAAAACCTTGTAGGCTATAGCGACTTCTCCGCCGCAAGGAGCTTCACGACTGAAGCGCTTGCTGCACCTTCGGCGCCGGCTCTGGCATCACCGACGAGCGGAGCTGTCAACCAGTCGTTGAGTTTGACACTGAGGTGGAGTTCATCCGTAACGGCTGCTTCCTATCGAATACAAGTTACCACAGACCCGACAACAGGAGGCGGCGGCGAATTTACGACTAACATTTTCCAGGATGCCACGATTTCAGATACTTCCACGGCTTTGAGTGGTCTAGCAAACAGCACGACGTACTACTGGCATGTCAGCGCGACGAATTCTGGTGGTACGAGTCCATATTCATCGACATTCAGCTTCTCGACCCGGGCGGCAAGTGCTCCCACGGTAACGACAAATGCTGCAACAGGCGTCACGTTGAACACGGCAATTGTGCATGCCACAGTCAATCCAAACGGGGACACAGCCACCGTGGTGTTCTTCCAATGGGGAGAAAATGTCGACTTCGATCGGACGACGGAGAATAAACTTCCCAAGATTAAGGTCTCCGGCGTGAATCCCGTTAATGTGAGCGACACTCTCAAGAATCTGATTGCCGGCAGGACGTATACTTACAGAGCTGTAGCTCGCAACAGCAATTCCCAAACTTCTCTCGGAGGAGATCAAACTGTTACACCAGCGACATTGCCACTGGCGCCAACAAGCTTGCAGGTCACCACGTTCAACGCCTCGTCGGCCACTATCGCTTGGGCAGATAACTCTACTAATGAAGAGTCCTTCCGCCTCGATCGAAAATTTGGAAGTGGAGCTTGGGTAGAGAACTTCCGGATCTTGCCTTCAGTGCCACCAGGAACAACGACATATCAGGACACGGGTCTGACAGCAAACAGCACTTATTATTACAGGGTCCGAGCGTATAACTCAGCAGGATACTCAGCCTACACTGACTCAATCATGGTTGAGACAGTTCTCGCGCCGTTTGCGCAGTCAAGCGTAAGAGCCGTGACATTCCCTGACCAAGAGATACCGAATGCAACGACCGATACCACGATAGTATTGACGAACACTGGGTCTGCTGACCTGAATGTCAATATTCCATCAACGCTTTCCGGCACCCATGCGTCTCAATTTGCAGTTGTATCCGGAAGCAGTCCCTTTACGGTGAAACTGACGCCGGGGCAAAATCGCAACATCGTTGTGCGGTTTCAACCCAACAGTCTCGGCGCAAAGCAAGCGGTTCTTCTTTTGCAGACGGATGATTTCGGTCACTATCCGCCGGACGGCGTTCTGGCAGACACGCTAAAAGGAAACGGCGTCGATACAACCCCGCCAGGAGTTCCCGTGAGCCTTGGTCCAGATCCCAGCCAAATTGGATGGCACAGAGGTGTAACGTACACGATTAACTGGCAAGGTCCTTCGGACGCGTCAGGAGTCGTAAAACTTTGGTACAAGTATGATTCAGCTCCGACATTAGGAGATGCGGGGAATTTTGTAACAGCATTAACGTCGGGAGCGGCAGGGACGGCACAGATTACTCCTCCGACGGCCGGAACACATCTTACGTACTTTTACCTGGAGGATGCAGCAGGCAACAAGGAGGTTAACAACACCTCGACCGTCACACTCAGGTACGACAACGTCGCGCCGACGATCACGCACGACAGCGCAACAGTTGCGGCTGTTGTCATTCTGAACGGCGCCGTTCAAGGCTCGGGGGCTGTCATTCAGGCGAGCGCAAGCAAAGCTTCGGAACTCTCAGGCGTCAATCCGACAACATTTAAGTTGCAGTGGAAGAAAACGTCGGATGGGACTTGGGGGTCGGAGCTCGCGTTTCCAAGTATCGCCAGCAGTCAGACAATTCCGGCTTCTGCATTCATTACCAACAATCAGCCGAATTCCCTGGAGTATCGTATAACGGCGACCGACACGGCTGGTAATGTGTCGACGACGGATGCTTATCCTGTAAAGGTTGACATTCAAACGGGCGCACCGACTGGACTTTCAAGTCCTGCCGCGACGAACTGGACGAATAGCAACACGATCACAGTTCTGTGGACAGGCCCGCCAAACGCGTTCAACATTTCCAAGCTGTGGTACAAGTACGATTCCCCTCCAACATCAGGGCAGGAAGGATTTTTTGTCAACGTGGGTGGGACGACAGGAAATTGGAGTGCCTCGATCCTTTCGCCGTCATCCCCGGGACAGCACCTCGTGTATTTCTACGTTGAGGATGCCCTCGGAAACAAGACCATTGGTAACTACGCTTCGTTGACAATCTTGTATGACAATGTTCCTCCAACAATTAGCCACGATTCCGCTTCTGTTGGTCCGGTGACGATAACCGCAGGCGTGGCCACATCTCCAAAGAGCATAACAGCTTCTTCGACAAAACTATCAAGCTTGTCGCCGATTGCTTCAATGAGCCTAGAGTATCGAAGAGTGGAAGTTTCGACATGGACTCCAGTTTCGTACAATGCACCGTTCACAAATTCTGCAGCGGCCATTCCTGCTGACGTATTTACAAGCGGAGGAGTTCCGAATAATATCGTTTACCGGATAACGGCGACGGATTCCGCACAGAACATCAAAACAACGAATGCCTGGTCAATTGTAACAGTGATTTCCGACCAACCCCCACCGCAGCCGACGCCGTTGCCAGCCGCAAGTACAATGCCGGGGACGGAAGTCAAGGCATACAGGCTTTTCTCTGTGCCTTACCAACTCACGGACCAGAAGCCCAGTTCGTATATTCCTGCAAGCCTTGGACCACACGCGGACGGAGACGTCAATTATGTGAACTGGCGAATGCAGAGAATTACCGGTGGTGGAACATCAACACCTGACGATTACGAAACGTTCAAAGACGAATCCGCGCTCAAGCCTGGTGCTGCCTTCTTCTTGGTTGTCAGAGAAGCTGACAAGAAAGTCACTGTCAGCGGTGCAACAACCGTGAACGCTCAAGTTATGAACAACGACGGCATTCAATTGACTCAAGGATGGAATCTCGTCGGCAATCCTTTCACGACCGCGATTTCATATGACAGCTTGAGGTCGAGTGGCCCGGGAGCTATCACAGACTGGGCATATTATGATGGTCAAGGACCTAGGGGCAGTGGGTGGTGGACCGACGCTAATCACAAGAGCCTCCTTCCGTGGGAGGGACTCGCACTCTACGCAACACAGGCCACGAAGTTGTTGTTTGGAGTTATCGGACAACAAACCGGGGTTGCACCAAGCTTTAACCTGGAGGCTCCCTTGTCGGTCGCCAGCAAGAATAGCGAAAACGAATCTGCTTGGATCGTAAATGTAAACGCCTACCGAACGGATAACGACCTGAAAGATGAGGGTAACGGCGTTGGCATGACGGATGGCGCAAGTACCGGCCATGATTCCTATGATTCTTATCAGCCGCCCATTCTCGAGGGGAAGAATGTTGCCGTGTATTTCAAAGGGGAAACCTCTGGTCGTGACATGGATATTCGTCCAATCAACGATCAAGGCGATTCTTGGGATATGAAAGTAATCACAGGCGACAAAGGAGCGAGAATCAGACTGGATCTCTCCGGCGCAAAAGCAATCCCGAATCCGGCTTTCGAAGCCTATCTTGTTGACCTTGACGAGTCTATGGCATATAATCTACGCACTACATCGGCTGTGGAGGTCAATTCAAAGCAAGGCGTCAGAAACTTCGTGGTTCTTGTCGGGACTCGTGAATTCGTCGACAGGGAAAGACGCGGAGTAGACCTGGTCCCGAGAGAAATGAAGCTCTTTGCCAACTACCCGAACCCGTTCAACCCAGAAACTGTTATCCGCTATCAAGTCTCGGGCGCTCGTGAGGTCTACAACGTATCGCTGAAGGTGTACAACCTTCTCGGCCAGGAAGTTGTGACCCTTGTTGAACAAGAGCAGATTCCCGGTTATTATGAGATCAAGTTCAGCGCACGTTCGCTCACAACCGGTGTCTATTTCTACCGGATCACAGTGGACGGCGGAACGCAGGATTCCCGTTATGTTGATGTGAAGAAAATGATGCTGATGAAATAAGAGACGGGCTCCGTCGTCCTCTTTATGTTGTCATTCCGTCGGATTTTAAGACGCCTGCCCGCCTTGTTGACCTTTGAGGTCAGGCGGGGAATCCAGATAGTGGCTTTGTTCTGAACTCCTGCTTAAAATCTGCAGGAGTGACCAACGAATGAGACGGAGTCCGGCATCAATGCACCAGTAAGATGGACTTCGCCTCGGGGCGCAAACCGAGACGGCGCCCAACGCTGAACAACTTGGGGGCAAAAACATAACACAACACGAAGGAGGAAATATGGCTCAAACAAGATTCCTCGCTTTTGTTGGTTGTCTTCTGATACTGGAGGCAAGGGGACGACCGCTCGATGTATCAGTTTCACCCAACGCGCCTCTGGACACTCTGGCGTCACCAACGACGCACGTCGGCAAACCAGAAGCTGCCCGGTCGCCGTCACCCGGAGACTTGGTATTGTCGACTCCAGCACGTGAAAAATCGACGTACGAATCCAAGTCTGCGATAATAACAAAAGCTGGCGATGACGAGCCTTTTGTCGTTGGCAAGGGAACTACAATTACTTTTGTGGCCGGAGAAGAAATAAGGCTTACGGGAGAATTTAAGGCAGAAGAGGGATCACAGTTTCGAGCTTCAATTTCGGAAATCGCGATGTCGAACCTTGATAGCGAATCAGAAAATCTACGAATTCAATTTGAGCTCTCCCAGAACTACCCAAATCCCTTTAATCCAGAGACCGTCATCCAGTATTCTGTGCCAACAAGTGAGGCTGTTTTTCAAGTTACTTTAAAGCTCTACGATATCACAGGACGGGAAGTTGCAACATTTGTAAATGCAGAGCAAAAAGCAGGCAGATACGAGATTAAGTTTAATGGTCAAAGGTTCAGTTCAGGGATTTATTTCTACCGACTATCAGTGATCCAAGAAGGAAGTAAATCCGATCTCACCGATGTGAAGAAGATGATGCTAATAAAATGATCCAGACTGAATACAGCTATAGGACAATATCAAAATCTATGGAGGATGTCATGAGACCATTTCGATTTCGAGAATCCTTAATAGTTACTTTTGTTTGCGTGTCGCTATTGCATTCCTTCTCGCTAGCACAGTGGACGACTAGTGGAAATAACATTTATAATTCAAATTCTGGCAGCGTTGGGATTGGAATTAACCCCAATTCTTCCACCCGTTTGCACGTCAATGGAGGTTTATTGTATGTAACGGGATCAGGAGGGATGATTGAACTTTACCCGTCGGATGTCCCTGCAGTCTTGTCTCTTGTCAGACCGAGCACCAGTTATGGAAGTTATATAACACTTGCAACGCAGGGTGTCGAGGACTGGAATTTCGGTGTCGAATATGGAGGGACCGATGATTTCAAGTTCAAGGTTTCAAGCACGGCAGTTATGACCCTTATGAAATCGAACGGCTATGTTGGCATTGGAACAACAAGCCCGTCGAATAAGCTCACAGTATCAGGCAATGTGGATTTTACAGGCAACGTTGGCATCGGAACTACAACTCCCGGACAGAAACTGGATATTGTGGGAAACACTCAAATATCAGGTGGAAATCCCTTTTTTCTGACCTCGACCGGGACGGGAACATACAACAAAACCGTTTTTTACCACGACCTGACGAATGGGTTTTATATAGATCTTGCTAGAGCCTCAGACTATAGTGGCGCAACTCCATTGGACTTCAATATAAATGCACGAGGCGGTGGGGCAAATTTTCTAAAAATCAAGGGATCAAATGGGTATATTGGTGTTGGCACACTTACACCTCAATCGAAATTGGCCGTCAACGGAACGATCACGTGCCGTGAGGTCATAGTGACGCAAAGCGGTTGGCCAGATTTCGTCTTTGATGAATCATACAAATTAATGCCGTTGCCCGATGTTGAAAACTTTATCAAAACCAACAAACATCTGCCCAACATTCCTTCTGCGGGAAAAGTCGAAACCAATGGTCTCAATGTGGGAGAAATGCAATCAAAGCTTCTACAAAAAGTTGAAGAGTTGACATTGTACGTTATCCAATTACAAAAGCGCAACAAAGAACTCGAAACGCGTTTGGAGAAGATTGAAAGAGACTGAGGTTACGCTGAACAAAGATCCGGAACTCAGTTGGAGTGAGAGAGTCACAATCGACGGCGGGACGCAAGATTCGCGTTACGTGAACGTCAAGAAAATGATGTTGATGAAATAAGAGACGGGCTCCGTCGTCTAAGACAAATCCTTGAGACGGAGTCCGGCATAAAAGCACTAGTAAGATGGACTCCGCCTCAGGTTAAAATCCAGATGGCGGAGCCCATCGCAACAGAATCAACGAGGCAAACATGAAGAAATCCTTAGTTCTGGCAATCCTGGTCTTTAGCACTGTCATCGCTCAGGACAAACGAGACTGGCCCCGCGTCATGGTCGTCCTGGATGAGAAGATCGACATGCAGTCGGTCGATGCACGTCTGGTCGCGACGAAAATCGAGGAAGTCCTTCTCGAAAAAGGCTTCCGGCTTGTCGACAAAGACCAGTTTGCCAATGTCACGGCCCGCGACATTGCTCTGGCAGAGAGCAATCCGGCACGCGCAAAGGAAATCGGGCTTCGCTATGGCGCTGAATGGCTTATCATCGGCAAATCCGAGGCGACCTTCGATGCTGAGAAAGAATTCTACGGCGTCAAGAACTACGAATACGCCGGCAAAGGGTCAGCAAAGGTCATCATTACCGACACCGGCGAGATGATTGCCGTCTCCTCCATGAGCGGGAAAAAGTCGGCTTCGGGACGTTCCTCGGCAGCCAACCTGTGTATGCAATTGCTCGGCGAGAATCTCGCAAAAGATCTTTATGTCAAGGCACGAGTGAGGCTGAAGGAAGAAGCTTCCGGGCCGCGCATTATTCAAATTGCACTGCTCGGCATCGACGATAAACTGATTGCCCGATACGAACAGGACCTCCCAAAGAAAAGTCCGATTATTAATAACTTGAAGCTCCGTTATTTTGAAAAAGATGGGGCGGTCTACGAAGCGTCCGTGAACGGAACGATGGATGACCTTCGCGCCGAATTACTGAACCGCGACGACCTCGTCGTCGTCGGTTTTACCGGAAGCCGGCTCGATTTAAGCACGAAGGAGAATGCAGAGAAGGCGCGGGGCATTTCGGCAGCGAGCAGCTCGCTCGACATCACGCAGTTCGGCGTGGAAAACATTTTCCCGTCGCAAGTGAATTATTATGCCTACAACCCGTTAGCATCTATCGAAATCGAAAACACGTCGAAGTCCGAAATTCGCAACGTCAAGGTTTCCATCTTCATTCCGGGATATATGGCGTTGCCTTCCGAACAAATCGTCCAGTCGGTTGTTCCCGGCTCAAAACAAACCTTCAAGCTCGCCGCAACTCTGGATGCGAAGCAGTTGTATGAGTTAAGCGCAAACGCGACGGCTCAGGCAAAAGTAGAACTCTCATATACATTTAATAACCAGCCGCAAACACGAAGCCTGGTGAAGCCGGTGACTCTCTACAGCCGCAATACCATCAGCTGGAGAAGGGGAGAATCCGTGGGAGCGTTCGTCACGGACACCGATGAGTCCGTCGTCCAGTTTGCTCGTTATGTCGTAGGTAGTATCGGCAATGATGAGAAACTGAAATCCAAACTTCCGCGCAACGTCGTCAACGCAATCGCTATCTGGGATGGAATCCGGGCGTACGGAATTAACTATGTATCAGACCCGTGGAAAACGGCCGAGAACGACGTTCTGGACCTTATTTCCTATCCGCGGGAGACTCTTGCCTCAAAGGCTGGCGACTGTGACGATTCATCTGTTTTGATAGCGTCGTGTCTCGAAAACATTGGCATCAGGACAAAATTCATCGCCACGAGCGACCACATCTTCATCATGTTCGACACCGACGTGAGGCCGAAGAACGGATACATGATCAGCGTAAACTCCAAAGATTATGTGGTCGACGAGAACACCGTATGGATGCCGTTGGAAACGACAATGATTAACCAGCCGTTCGTGAAAGCGTGGATGACAGGTGCTTCTGAATACTACAAAAACACGGAGGGCGGAGGCAAAGTCGAGCTCATCGACACGAGGAAGGCAAAGGCCGCGTTTCCTCCCGCAAACCTCTCATTGTCTACAAAGACTGTTTCACCGCCTCCGGGAGAAAGAATTGCACAACTTGCTGCCCAGGACCTTGTGGATTATGAATATGCGCAGAGCCAAATGCTCAGCAGCAGCGCGGAAAACCTTGCAAGCTCCAACCCGGCTGAAAGGAACAAAGCGGGCGTCATTCAGGCAAAAGCCGGAAGCTATGATGTCGCAATACAAGCGTTGAACCCCTTGAATACACCAGGATCGATGAACAACCTTGCCAATATCTACCTCCTGAAAAATGACCTGGCAACAGCTCAGGAATACTATCAGAAAAGCATGCAGGCGGACAGCTCCGATGGAGGTGTATATCTGAATTTTGGACTGGCGCGGTATCTTGCCGGATCCACCGATGACGCTGTCGAATCTTTTCAAGTTGCCATTTCCCGCTTCGATTCCCGCGAGGAGGCATTCGATATACTTGGTCTCGAAAGAGTGACCGAGGCTTTGGGCGTCCGCGCAGCGGAACAATCGGAAAGAAAAGTCGCAAAGTCTGATATTTTTGAATTGCTCAGCCGAACGCTGCAAAGCGTACCGGAGCGAGGAAAATCGACTGCACAAGCCTCGAGAGTTCGCGAAAAATACAAAAACGAGCAAAACCGATTTGTGTTCGGAGGACGACGCGGTGCAGACCCCACACAAATTGCGGGAGTTAAGGAATTTTTGTATTGGAAAGAATAAAGTTGCCCTTAAGCGTTGTTCCTATAACCCCTTCCTTTGGAAGGGGTTTTTTGTTTGCCCGGGGACTTCCGAAGTTTATCGAGTGCCTTTACGAACTTCGGAAGTCTACAAAGACCCTTCATTGAATCTCGCCCCTTTTTTGGGTAATTTTGACATCATGTCGAAGAACATCGTAGCAATTGTCGGAAGGCCAAACGTGGGAAAATCCACGTTGTTTAACCGGATCCTTGGAGCCCGTGAAGCAATTGTCTACGACACTCCAGGAGTTACAAGAGACCGCAAATATGCAAATGCCGAATGGGCGGGCAAATCGTTCACCGTCATTGACACAGGCGGTTTTGTGCCGAAGTCAGAAGATGTGTTTGAGAAAGCAATTCGCGAGCAGGCAAGAATTGCAATTGAGGAGGCTGATTCTGTCGTATTTCTGGTTGATGCCGTCGACGGAATCACTCGACTCGACCAGGAGATAGCGATCATCCTGAGAAAATCCAACAAGCCGGTACATCTCGTCGTCAACAAGATTGATTCCTCCACACGGGAGCATCTGAGCACAGAGTTTTTTGAACTCGGCCTTGGCGAGCCGATTCCGATTTCCGCCCTGGGCGGACGGCAGATCGGAGATTTCCTCGATCTCCTGACGGCGAAATTTAACACAAACGGAATTTCCAAAAGAGAACGAGAACTCCTTCGCATAGCGATTATCGGTAAGCCGAACGTGGGCAAGTCATCGCTGGTCAACGCATTGCTGGGGAAACAACGGACAGTGGTAACGGATATTCCGGGGACAACGCGCGATTCGGTCGATTCCATCGTCAAAATCAACGGGGAAGAATACGTCCTCGTCGATACAGCCGGGCTTCGGAAGCAGAGCCGCGTCAAGGAGAATGTCGAGTTTTATAGCGCCATCCGCACCTTAAAAAGCATTGAAGACAGCGACGTGGCCGTTATTCTGTTTGATGCACAATCCGGCGTCGATGCTCAGGATCTTCATATCGTTGCGGCAACAATGGAACGCCATCGTTCCGCTCTGATTGCTGTAAACAAATGGGACCTGGTGGAAAAAACAACGATGACTGCAAGAGAATATGAATTGACAATTCTCGAGCAACTTGGGCTTTATGATTTCCTCCCGGTGCTGTTTATTTCAGCGAAAGCAATGCAGCGTATCCGCAAGGTGATCGAAAAAGCCGGAGAAATCCATCTCGAACAATGCAAGCGAATCGAAACAAGCGCTCTTAACAAAGCCCTGCTCCCCGATATACAGCGCAACCCGCCCAAATCCTCCAGCCCGAAGGAAATCAAGATCAAATATGTCACCCAAATCAAAACTCGCCCGCCCATGTTCAGTTTCTTCTGCAACGAACCGCGCCTTGTGCAGGAGCATTACAGGCGATTCCTCGAAAACAAGATTCGCGACCATTTCGGGTTTTCCGGAGTGCCCCTGAACGTCGTTTTCAAAAAGAAATGAAACAACGCATTCTTGTCGTCGGCGGTGTCGCGGCGGGACCCAGCGCCGCAAGCAAAGCAAAACGCGTAAATCCCAACGCGGACGTTACCCTTTTTGAGCAGGGGGAGCACATTTCGTACGGTATTTGCGAGCTGCCGTACTATATCGGAAATGAAGTGAAGGAGAAGGAACAACTCATCACCTATACGCCCCAGCGGCTGGAACAGGTGAAAGGCGTCAAAGTAAAGATATTTCATCGCGTGGAGGAGATTCGAGCGGTCAAGAAACAACTCGTCGTTCGCGATCTGGACCGCGAAAAAGTGCAGGAATATGAATACGACAGGCTTGTCCTGGCAACGGGGGCGAAATCAAGAAGACTGGGCCTGGACAACGAGGACGCGCGAAATGTGTTTCGCGTGAATTCGCTGAGCGAGGGATACGCGCTGAAACAATTCATCGAAGAAGAAAAGCCGCTGCGAGCGCTGATTGTCGGAGGAGGGTACATCGGCATGGAAATGTGCGAGGCTCTCGTCAACAACGGGATTGAGACGACGCTCCTCCATCAGGGCGAGCTGCCTATGTCCGGCCTGGAACAGGAGGCCCGCAAAGCGGTTCTTGGCGAGCTGGTGAAAAACGGCGTGCACTTCAAGCGCAATATTCACTGCCGACGTTTGAAAGCGAATGAGAAGGGAAACGTTGTTGCAGTCGATACATCCGGTGGAGAATTTTCAGCGGACCTCGTCATTCTCTCACTTGGAGTTGAACCCAACGTTGAGCTATGCGCCTCAGCAAGAATCCACCTCGGGCCGAACGGCGGCATCACCACCGACCAAAGGCAGGCGACAAATGTGGATACGATTTTTGCCGGAGGAGATTGCTGTGAAGTCAAAAACCTCGTGAATAACAAATGGATGTACATACCGTTGGCTACAACAGCAAGCAAACAGGGATGGGTGGCTGGCGAAAATGCAGCCGGTGGAAAAGCGACCTTCAAGGGAGCCATTCGCGCCGTGGCTGTTAAAGTGTTTGGGCTCGAAGTCGCTCAGGTGGGTATCAGTTCAGAAGAGGCGCGGCAATCCGGCTTCGATGTGGTCTCAGAACACATTTCGGGTGATTCGAAGATCAGTTTTTATCCCGGCAATGCAAAAGTTTTTGTCCACCTCATCGCAGACAAAAAATCCCGGCGAGTGTTGGGAGCCAACGTCTATGGCGGAGTTGGCAGCGTCTTAAGAGCGAATACACTCGGAGTTGCGATTCAACAGAGGCTCACCGTTGACGAAGTGTTCCGCCTCGATATGATTTATTCACCGCCGTTTGCCCCTCTGTGGGACCCAATTCTCATAGCAGCGAATCAACTTTCAAAACGATTCTAACGAGGAAAAATGGAAAATGTGACCGTTATCGACCACCCGCTGGTGAAAAGGGATCTCACGCTGCTCCGTGACAAAAAGACTCCGAGCAATCAGTTTCGTGCAATCTTGAGAAGAATGGCGAGTCTCATGGCGTATGAGGTGACACGCGACCTCAATATAAAGGAGATCGGAATCAAAACTCCGCTTGAGAAGACCAAGGGAAACATTGTCTCTCAGCCGATTGTGCTCGTGCCAATTCTGCGGGCAGGGCTCGGGTTGGTCGGGGGGTTTGTCGAAGTGATTCCAGACGCGCGCGTTGGGCACATTGGCTTATATCGCGACGAAGACACGCTCAGGCCAGTCGACTATTACTTCAAAGTGCCAAAAAATCTCAAGAATGCGCTCGTCCTTGTCCTGGATCCCATGCTTGCCACAGGCGGGAGCGGGAGTGCTGCGATTTCGTATTTAAAAGAAAAAGGTGCACAGAGCATCCGATTTGTAAGTCTGGTAGCCGCGCCCGAGGGAGTTCGCACCATCTCCAAAGCGCATCCCGACGTCAAGATGTACACATGTTCGCTGGACCGCGGGCTGAATCAACGCGGGTATATTCTTCCTGGGCTCGGTGATGCCGGCGATAGAATGTTTGGGACAGAGTAAAAAATGTTTTTTGCGAGGTGTTTTTACGGTTTGGTTTCCTCTTTGTGTGTTTTCAGCTTTGTTCTTGAAGCCCAACGATTGCCCGACCCTGTCCTTCACGATTTGCTCTCTGAGGGAATCGACCTCACCCTCTGTCGCAGGTACGTCTCTGCAGATTCTCTTTTTAAAATAGTATCGAATCGTTTTCCCGATCATCCCGCCGGTTATTTGTACCAGGCAGCAGTCATTGAAGCTCGCTCAATCGACCACATAAGCCAACCTCATCGCGGCCCGTTTGATTCTTTGCTGGAGGTAGCTTCGAATTTTTCCGAACGCATGATCGCTGAGCAACCCGACTCTCCCTGGGGATACTACTTCCTCGCGACAGCTCTTGGCTATGATGCGTTTGCGCGGGCAGATCGAGGTGACTGGTTTGGCGGACTACGGAAAGGATTGTCGTCTGTTTCCCAATTCAAAACTTGCGTGGAAAAGGATACGTTGTTTTATGATGCGTTCGCAGGTTTAGGGACGTACTATTATTGGACAAGTCGAAAAACCGAGTTCATCAACTGGCTGCCCTTCGTTTCGGATGATCGCGATGAAGGGATTCGGATGCTCCGGCAATGTGCAAAGCTTGGCACATACAATCGTTTTGTTGCGCTCAGTTCACTGGTGACGATCTTCCTGGATGCTGGAAAGCCTCAGCAAGCTGGGGAGGTAGCACGGGAGGCATTGTCGCAGTATCCGATGAATCGTGTCTTCCTGTGGGGACTCGGAGACGCGCTATGGAAGTCGGGAAAACACAAGGAAGCCGAGGAAGTCTACGTCGATTTACTCGCAAGTATTAACAGCGATGCGTTGGCGAATCCATACTCGGAAGTGCTCTGCCGGCTTAACATTGTCAGGATGAAAATGGCCCTTCAGGATTCGACCGACGTGGATTTTCATTTGAGGTCGCTGCTCGCGTTCGAATCCCATGTTTTTCCGGAGGAATTGCAAGCCCGGGCGAAGGCGAAATTCGATGAAGCGAGGAGAATTCAGTCGCTATTGAAAAACAACCGAAATTCGGGGAATTGACGCAGGGAGGGGAATCTTGACAATGGAATTGCAAAACGTATATTGATTGAGGGGACTCACGTACTCATGGTAAATACGCAATACAAAAAGAAACTTGATGACCTTATCGCAGTCTGCAAGAGAAACCTGCGTACTGTTGATGAGGATCTCGTTTCGCGAGCGTTCACGATGAGCCTCGAAGCCCACAAACACGACCTCCGGGCTTCTGGGGAACCCTATTTTCATCACCCCTATGAGGTAGCTCTCGTCGTTGCCAAGGAAATACCGCTCGACGACGTTTCAGTCGTAAGCGCTCTGCTTCACGACGTCGTTGAAGATACAAAATTGGAGCTGAAGGACATCCGGGCTGAGTTTGGCGAAACAATCGCCGATATCGTTGACGGTGCGACCAAGATTACGGATATTTTTGAGAGCCATGAAGTCACGCAGGCTGAGAGCTACCGTAAGTTGCTGCTCTCGATGGTCAACGACATTCGCGTCATGCTGGTGAAATTTGCAGACCGTCTTCACAACATGCGTACGGTTGATTTTCTCGCTCCGGATAAACAACAGCGCCTCGCCAGGGAAACCCTCGAAATCTATTCGCCCTTTGCCCACCGCTTTGGACTTGCAAGGATCAAGTGGGAACTCGAAGACCTCGCGTGCCGTGTGCTGTACCGGAAGGAATATGATGAGATTGCACGACAACTGAAATCCAAACGGAGGGAGCGCGAACACTACATCAACAAGTTTGTCGCGCCGATTAAGAAACGTTTGCAGGAAGAAGGCTTTGCGGCAGAGATCGAGGGTAGGCCAAAGCATATTTACAGTATCTACCAGAAGATGGTAAAACGGGGAAAACCCCTCGAAGAAATTTATGACCTTTTTGCCGTCCGGATTGTGCTGGAGAGCCAGGATAATAACGACTGCTTTATCGCCTACGGCGTCGTGACGGAAATCTACAAGCCCATCCCTGAACGGTTCAAAGACTACATCTCGGTTCCGAAGAAGAATGCTTATCAGTCTATCCATACGACGGTTGTCGGGCCGGAGGGGAAAATGGTGGAAGTCCAGATCCGCACAAAGCCCATGCATGAAATTGCCGAGCGCGGCGTCGCGGCCCACTGGATGTATAAAGAAAACAAATCCTCCCTCGACAAGGAATTGGAAAGCTGGATAAACTGGGTGCGGGAAATCTTTGAGCAGAAAAGCGAAGAGACACCCCGGGAGCTGATGGAGAGCTTTAAACTCAACCTCTACCAGGACGAAATCTACGTCTTCACACCTAAAGGAGACCTGAAAATACTGCCACGCAATTCAACCCCTCTCGATTTCGCGTTCGAAATCCATACAAATATCGGCTGGCACTGCATCGGAGCAAAGGTCAACGGCCGAATCGTACCGTTGAATACGCTGCTACGAAGCGGCGACCAGGTGGAGATCATCACGTCCAAGAATCAAACGCCGAACCCGGACTGGGAACAATTTGTCGTCACGCACAAGGCAAAATCTCACATTCGGAAATGGATTCGCGAGGAAACAAGGAAAAAGGCCGAGGAGGGAAAGGAGGCATGGGACAAGAGACTTAAAAAACACAAGTTCCACATCAACGAGGACGACCTTCAAAAATTTGTCAGAGCAAGTCTTCGGTATGACAACGTGCAGGCGTTTTACATCCAGGTTGCCGAAGGAAAAGTCGATGTCGACGGGATGATCGACCAGCTGAGTGTTCGGGAGAAACATCCCGTCGCCGATGCTGCCACCCGCGCCGAACAATCTCAATCATTATTCACAAAGTTTATCCACACCGCGAGAGACATTGCGAGTGGGATTTCCATTTTCGGCACCAGCGACAATTTCATGCACCAGTATGCAAAATGCTGCAACCCGATTCCCGGCGATGAAATTGTGGGTTTTGTGACGATCGGTGAAGGGATCAAGATCCATCGCAAAGATTGCAAGAACGTCATTTCCCTGAGGATGGCGGAAAGCGAAAGGATCGTTGAGGTGAACTGGCCGCCGGCAAATGGTGCGGACTTTATTGCTGCAATTCATATTTCCGGAAAAGACAGGCCCGGCTTGCTCAGCGACGTGACCCACGCAATTTCGACTTATCTCAACACGAATATCCGAAGCGTGAACATGGATTCGAAAGGACCTCTCTTCGACGGACAGTTTATCCTCTTCGTGAAAAATACCGAGCATCTGACGCGCATCATCGAAAAAATCCGAAAGGTCAACGGTATCCTGGAAGTCGAGAGGTTCCTTGGATGAACCGGGGATGGCGACCGTGACAGAATACACTCGGGTTCTCGGCATTGATTATGGCTCGAGACGTATCGGCATCTCGCTCAGCGACCCCCTCGGTGTCATTGCGCGACCTCATCGTACGCTGGACAACAACGGCGCCTTCTGGAAAGAGCTTGTGCACATTATTCAATCGGAGCATGTCAGGCTGCTTGTGGTAGGTATGCCGTTCAATTTGAAAGGACAGAAAGCGCAGAAGGCGGATGAAGTTCAAGGTTTTATCAATCGCTTGAAACAAGAAACAGGGCTGGACGTCGTGACGTGGGACGAGAGGTTCACCACGTCGATTGCGCGGCAAACGCTCCTGGACATGGGAACCAAAAAGAAAGACCGGAGGACGAACAAGAAGAACATCGACGCGATGGCAGCCTCCCTCATCCTTCAAAGCTTCCTCGACAGCACGAAGAAATCACTATCCTGTTAGCATGGAGATTCAAGAGCAACCGCGGGAAGCCGGTGTGCCGCAACCGATTCTCCAAAGTGTGTTGGGGACAAATCTTGGCGGGCGTGTTCAACGGAATAAGGTCAAAACTGCGCTTTTGCTCTTCATGCTCCTTGTCGTTGTGTCCATTGTTCCCCTCCCGCTGAGCGAGGTTAGACAATTGAAAAACTCCAATCCCTCGTGGACAGCATTCATGAGAGAGCACGAAGCGGCTGCCAGGGAGCGGGGCAAGAGATTCTACAAGTCTCAACAGTGGATCTCTTTGAGTAAAATACCAAAGCACGTTGTCGACGCGATCGTGGTTGCGGAAGATGGAACATTCTGGTCGCATTCAGGATTCGATTGGTATGAATTCAGAGAATCGGTTGTGCGCAACCTCAAGGAAGGGCGTTTTGCGCGGGGTGCCAGTACCATCACACAACAGCTTGTCAAAAACATCTATCTTTCCTCTTCGAAAAACCCGTTTCGGAAATTGCGGGAATGGATACTGACATGGTATATGGAAAGGACGCTGAGCAAATCCCGCATACTCGAAATTTATCTTAACGTTATAGAATGGGGGAGCGGCGTGTACGGCATCGAAGCGGCCTCACAACGGTATTTTGGAAAATCTGCGGCGAGCCTCACTCGGGATGAGGCAACAAAATTGGCGGCAATAATTCCAAGCCCGCGAAAGCACGAAGCTGATGAGGATTCTCAGTATGTGATGCGTCGGGCGTCAATGATCCTGGAGCGAATGAAAGTTCGCGGCATGGTTCCGATAGACACTGGTGTGGCCCTCTCAGAATCCCTTGCGATTCATATCGATTCGCTCGCACTTCATCTCGATTCAGCCCTTTTTCAGACTGACTCAGCCGCTTTTCAGCAAGATTCTTCATTCACACCCGCGGATTCAGGCATTGGCCGGAAGGATTCTCTATGAATTACAGGGATGTTCAAGATATGCTGGATGAGGGCGAGGGGTTTCAACTTGAATTCAAACGCAAGGTGACGAGCCCGGAGAAAATCGCCCGCGCTCTGATCGGATTCGCCAACACAAAAGGAGGAACCATCCTCTTTGGTGTAAATGACGACCGGACGGTCATCGGTGTCGAGAGCGAGAAAAGTGAAATCGACCTCGTCCGTACCTCCGGTTCATTCTATTGCGACCCGCCGATTGAGCCTGAAATCGAAATCGTCTCATACAAAGGGAAGGACGTTATCGTTGCCCAGGTTCACGAGAGTTCGCAAAAGCCGCACATGTTTGTCGGGGAAAACGGTGAAACGGGAGACGAAGAAAGCAGGGTTTTTATTCGAGTGAATGACAAGACAGTTGTCGCCAGCAAGGAAGTTGTGCGAATTCTCCGCGCTGAAAGCCCGGACTCACCTCCGCTTCGCCTCACGATTGGCGAGAATGAGCGGAGGCTTTTCGATTTTCTCGAAGAAAAGGAAAGAATTACGGTGAAGGAGTTTGGCCGGCTTGTCAATATCTCGAATCGCCGGGCTTCCCGGACTCTTATCCAGCTGGTCAGAGCAGGAGTTCTAAGGATTCACACACACGAAAAAGAAGATTTTTACACGAAGGCGTTTGACTAGGAACGAGGCAAAGGAGAACGTTGCCTCCATATTCTGGCGAGTTCGAACACAGCGATGCCGTATGCGACGGCGACGTTCAGTGACTGCTTTATTCCAAACATGGGAATCTCAATGGCCAAGTCGGATTGTGAGAGGATTTCCTTTGAAATTCCAGTGATTTCATTGCCAATGACAAGACACAAGGGAAAGTCGCCCGGCTGAATGTTAGTGTAGGGGACGCTGGAATCGGTAAGCTCCAGGCAACAGATTTTGTAGCGCTGTTCTTTGAGTTGCGAGATACAAGTCGTTGGATTCTTTTCATACTCCCACGGAACACTTTTCGTTGAACCGAGCGCAGTTTTTTCTATTTCCTTTCTCGGAGGATGGGGTGTAAAACCCGTGAGAAACAGTTTGGTGATCATCGCTCCATCAGAAGTTCGAAAAATGGAACCGACGTTGTAGAGGCTGCGGACATTGTCCACGAGTACTGTGACGGGAATTCTCTCGGTCTCGACAATTTCATCCGGTTTGACACGGTTTTGAGCTATTTCGGCGTGCGTCAGTTTCCTCATGTCGGCGGCAAAGATATGCGAAAATCCAAGGAAAATAAAGGATTCGGTTGCTCTCCTGCCATAAAATTGCTATATTTTACACCTGATTGTTGAACGTTCGTTGAGAAAAATTGTTATCGCCATCGACGGGCCTGCGGGAGCGGGAAAGAGCAGCACAGCGAAGCTGGTTGCTAAGAAATTGGGTTACATTCACGTGGACACAGGGGCGATGTACAGGGCGATTACGGTCAAAGTGTTGGAGGAAGGGATTTTGCCGGGAGACCGTGAGAGCGTTTCTGCTCTTGCCCGACGGAGCGAAATCCGTCTCGAAATCTCTCACAACTCAACGAAAGTTTTTATTGATGGGCGGGATGTGACTCACCGGATTCGAACCGGCGAGGTCACGAAGTCTGTGAGCTCCATCAGTAGCATACCGGATGTGCGGGAAGTACTTGTCCGTGAACAACGGAAGATGGCAGCCAGCGGTGGAGTCGTGTTGGAAGGCCGGGATATCGGGACGGTTGTTTTGCCCGACGCCGACTTGAAGGTCTTCATGGTGGCAAATGTCACCGAACGTGCTCGCAGAAGAAAAAAAGAGTTGGCTGTTGATGGAGTTGAGGTAGACGAACAAAGCCTCACGACGGAGATTGAAGAGAGAGACCGGAAAGATTCAACGAGGGACGCAAGCCCGTTGAAACAGGCTAAAGACGCTTTTGTACTCGACACATCCGACCTCTCGCTGGAAGAACAGGCGAATTTTATCGTACAGAAAGCAAAAGAAATTCTCAGAAGGAAGAAATTGTGAAGGTTACTGTTGACCGACATTCAGGGTTTTGCTGGGGCGTGGTAAGGACGATTGAAATCGCCGAGCAGGAGTTGGCGGGTAAAGGGAGAGCGATGTACTCACTGGGGGAGATCATCCACAACCCGATGGAAATCAAGCGCCTCGAAGAGGAAGGTTTGAAGACGATAACCTTGTCTGATATGGAGAAAGCAAAGGGTCAAACAGTTTTGATCCGGGCTCATGGGGAACCGCCATCAACATACAAAAAAGCTGAGGAATTGGGGATTACGATCATCGACGCGACATGTCCGGTGGTAACGAAAGTGCAGGAACGAATCCGACGATTTTACCTCGACGGCTACCAGGTTGTTGTTTACGGGAAAAAAGAGCATGCCGAGGTGATAGGCCTGGTGGGCCAGACGAATGGCGAGGGTGTGGTCATCAAGTCGCTCGAAGAGATCGACAAAGTAGACCTGAGCCGGAAGACGGTACTGTTTTCGCAAACAACCATGGATAAGCCAACGTTTTACAAGATCAAGCAGGAACTTGAACGGCGGGTGGCCGAACTTGTGGTTGGTTCCATCGAGGACGAGGCAATCGGTTTTCATGCAAAAGACACTATTTGTGGCCAGGTTTCAGGCCGGGATAAGAAGCTTCGCGAATTCGCGAAGGCCAACGATGTGGTTATCTTCGTGGCGGGCAGGCATAGTTCCAACGGCAAAGTGTTGTTTGAAATCACCAGATCGGAAAACCCGCGGACATATTTTATCGAGGATACACCGGAGTTGAACGCCGACTGGTTTGACGGTATTGAAACAGTGGGAGTGACGGGAGCTACGTCAACCCCTCAGTGGCTGATGGAATCGGTGAAAAAAGTTATCGAAGAAAAGTTTGAACAACAACCTGCCGCAGCATGAAGGCGTTGGTTTGTTGCTCCGTTTGTTTGACAGTCATCACGTAATCCATTATTCATTAACCTATTTGTACCGAAGTTGTCGTTGGCCGGTGTGAGATGACTGGCATCGAGAATGACAGCAGAGGGTATTGTCGTTGTCCGGAGGATGAATGGCGCAAGCCTTAAATGTACCACTTGATGTAGAGGGAAACGGGTATTCAGAAAGTGAATACAAAGAGTTAGCAAAGCTGTATGAAAGCACGATGGGGTCGTTTCATGCCGGAGAAATCGTAAAGGGCCGGATCGTGCATATCGGAGATTCGAATGTGGCAATTGACATCGGGTTCAAATCCGAAGGCTCTGTTTCCGTCGGCGAATTTCCCAACCTGAAAGAAATGAAAATCGGCGACGAAGTCGAGGTCTTTCTCGAAAGCGTCGAAAATAAAGACGGACAGCTTGTCCTGTCGCGCAAGCGCGCGGATTTCATGCGTGTGTGGGAACGGATCGTCCGCTCGTACGAAAAAGGCGAAGTGCTCAGGGGAAGATGCGTTCGACGCACCAAGGGCGGCATCGTCGTTGATTTGATGGGACTCGATGCATTTTTGCCGGGATCCCAAATTGACGTTCGGCCGGTACGTGATTTCGATGCTTTTATCGGGAGAGAAATGGATTTCCGAGTGGTCAAGGTCAATCATCCGTCTGAAAATGTTGTCGTGAGTCATAAGATCCTCGTCGAAGAAGAACTTGCCAGCCAGCGAAAAACCATCCTCGACAGTCTTGAAAAAGGCCAAATCCTTGAAGGCCATGCCAAGGCAATTACCGATTTCGGCGTTTTCGTGGACCTTGGAGGCGTCGATGGACTTGTGCACATTACCGACCTCTCTTGGGGACGCGTCAATCATCCCTCGGAAGTCGTGAAACTTGACCAAACTGTCAACGTCGTTGTCCTCGATTTCGACCAGGAAAAGAAACGAATATCGCTGGGCATGAAGCAGCTGCTGCCGCATCCATGGGAAAACATTGACCTGAAGTATCCTGTTGGCACGAAGGTTACAGGCAAGGTGGTCTCGCTGACGGATTACGGCGCATTTGTCGAGATCGAGAAAGGCATCGAAGGGCTTATCCACATTTCGGAGATGAGTTGGACTCAGCACATCAAGCACCCCTCGCAAGTTGTCTCGATGGGACAAATGGTGGACGGCATCATTCTCTCGCTCGATAAAGATGGAAAGAAGATCTCGCTCGGCATGAAACAGCTCGAGCCCGATCCCTGGACGACGCTCATGCAGAAGTATCCCATCGGCTCAAAGCACACCGGCGCCGTTCGCAATCTGACGAACTTTGGAGTGTTTGTGGAGCTCGAAGAGGGTGTCGACGGGTTGGTGCATATTTCTGACCTGTCGTGGACGAAGAAAATCCGTCATCCGGGTGAAGTTGTTAAAAAAGGCGACAAGATCGATGTCGTAATCCTCGCAATCGATGTTGAGCAAAGGCGCATTTCGCTCGGCCACAAACAAATTCAGGACAATCCCTGGGAAGCTTTTGAAAACTCCTATAAAGTTGGGACAGATGTTGAAGGCAAGGTCGTTCGAATCATCGAAAAGGGAGTGATCGTCGAATTACCGCTGGGCGTGGACGGATTCGTGCCCCTTTCTCAGTTATCACAAACTCCTGTGAAGAATATCGCTGAATCCTTCAGAGTCGGCGATACGCTGAATTTGAAAGTGATCGAATTCGATAAGGAGAGCAAGAAGATCGTCCTCTCCGCTCTCGAATACTTGCGAGGAAAGGAACAGAGGCTTGTAGACGACTACGTGGCCTCCCATAAACTCTCGCCGATGACGCTGAAGGATATCGTCACGATGCCCATAACGCCATCTGAATCCAGCTTTACGGAAACTCCAAGCACAAATTAACACTCATCCAATGTTCTCAAAAAGAGTTGTTCGAACTCAATCGGGCAACTCTTTTTCTTTATGAAACGTGTCGCTCTCCATACTCTTGGCTGCAAACTGAACTTTGCCGAAACGTCCACGATTGGCAGGCAATTTGTCCAGCGAGGGTACACACCTGTCCGCATCGACGAGCACGCCGACGTTGTGGTCATTAACACGTGCAGTGTAACGGAGCGGGCGGATCGCGAATGCCGACAGCTCGTGCGACGGGCCTTACGCCATTCGCCGGATGCCTTTGTCATCGTCGCGGGCTGCTATGCTCAGCTTCAACCTCAGGAAATCGCTTTGATTCCCGGTGTCGACCTTGTTCTCGGCACAAGGGAAAAGTTCGATCTCATGAACTACGCATCTGGATTCCGCAAAAAAGCTCTTCCGGACATTCGGGTTTCCCCAATCACGGAAAAGCAAGAGTTTCACATAGCTTCTTCGGCAGGTTTCGCCGAAAGAACACGGGCATTTCTAAAGATTCAAGACGGCTGCGACTACAACTGTTCTTTTTGTACAATTCCGTTGGCCCGCGGGGAAAGCCGAAGCGTGCCGGTACAGGACCTTGTTTCCTATGCCAGACAGACGGTCGACGGAGGCTACAAAGAAATCGTACTCACGGGTGTGAACGTTGGTGACTATGGAAAAAAAATCGGAACGAATTTGCTCTCGCTCTTGCAGCAATTTGTGCGTGTTGAAGGGTTGGAGAGAATTCGGGTCAGTTCAATTGAGCCGAACCTCCTGACGGACGAACTCCTGGATTTCTGGCTGTCGGAGCCGAAACTCTGCAAGCATTTTCATATCCCCCTTCAATCCGGAGCTGATACGATTTTAAACAACATGAGACGAAGGTATGTGACGTCTTTGTATACAAATCGCGTCGAACGCATCAAAAGAAGCGCTCCTCTCGCGGGTATTGGCGCCGATGTTATCGTCGGTTTTCCCGGTGAATCCGATTTCCTGTTTGATGAGACGCAACGATTTCTTACGGATCTGCCGATTTCGTACCTCCATGTGTTCTCTTATTCAGAGCGCCCAAATACACCTGCGGCGGAGTTCGGCAATGCAGTGGAGCCGCGTGTGCGCGCCGAACGAAGCGAAAAACTCCGAATCCTGAGTATGCGCAAAAAGCGACTCTTTTACGAATCGTTCCATGGCCGACTTATGAACGTGCTGTTCGAGGAGAATCGTGGGCAAGGATTGTGCACCGGGTTAACAGAAGAATACGTACGTGTTGATGTTGCATCAACTCAAGAGCTAAAGAACGAAATACTTCAAGTGCAGATTACGGGAGTAACTGGAAATGGCTGTACGGGAGAGATTTGTGCTGTCGATACTCCTGAGATGACCGAAGTGGTGGCCGCGTGATTGCACGGGCTCAAATGTTTTGTGCGATCATGATTTTGTGCGTGCAATGCGTGCTGCCTCAAGCGAGAATCAAAAACTTTTTCGCAGTCGAACATCCGGAACGGGAATTTCAAAAGAGCGATATGTTCTTATTTCAGGAGGGGGCGAAGCAAAAATCTGTTTGGCTGGCTGTGGCGTACTCTCTGGCCCTCCCCGGCGTGGGGGAATTGTATGCGGGCTCGTTTTCAACGGGAAAGTATTTCCTCATGGGTGATGCGGGTCTTTGGCTGACCTATGCTGGTTTCATTTCGCACGGCAACTGGCTCCGCAATGATGCAAGGGCATTTGCACGCCAACACGCAAATGCTCAGCTTGACGGCAAAGATGAGCAATTTGAAGTCAACCTGGGCAACTTTGGAAATGTCGGGGATTACAATCAGCAGAAACTCCGGAATCGGGAGTATAGCCTGTTGTACACCTCGTCCGATCACGCCTGGCAATGGGATAACGATTTCCATCGCGAACAATTCAAATCGCTGAGGATTCGAAGTGACGAGACTTTTCGAAACGCGAATTTTCTTATCGGAGCCGCGGTCGTTAATCGCATTGTCTCGGCATTTATGGCCGGAAGAGCAGCGGCTGCTCACAACAGGCGCGTGCAGTATGAAGGAGCGTGGCAACTTCGGGTGATTCCTTTGGGCGGTTTCCTCGCAACCCATGGCGTAGAGCTGAAGATCTCAAAAGAGTTCTAAGAGTACATCGTCGAGATAGTGAGGATCCCGCCAGCAATGCGGGATTTTTTGTTTCCCGGGTCGAGCAATGCAAAATGTGAAACTTGTCCTTGAATATGATGGTACGGATTTTGTCGGATGGCAGTATCAGGAAAACGGGCGGTCTGTTCAGGGTGAGCTTGAGCGAGCGCTGAAGCAGATCCTTCAGGGGGACACCCGTGTTACCGGGGCGGGCCGGACGGATGCCGGCGTGCACGCGCGAGGCCAGGTGGCGAACTTTCGGAGCGCACAGAAGATTGAAGAAACAAGCCTTGTGAGGTCTCTGAACGGAGTCCTGCCGAAGGATATCGTGGTGCTCAGTGCAGAAGGAGTTGACGATAAGTTTCATGCAAGGTACAGCGCAAAGGGACGCCACTACAAGTATTACATCAGTCAACACCCCACGGCTCTCTTCAGGAAGTACTGCTGGAGCCTTTCGTACAAGCTCGATATTGACCTCATGAAGCAATGTGGGCGGCTTGTCATCGGAGAACATGATTTTTCGTCATTCTGCAAGAGCGAATCTGAAGTGGAACATCACCGTTGCAACGTTTTATCCACAACGTGGACGGTTCGCGATTCTGTATTGGAGTTTGATATATCGGCAAATCGTTTCCTTCATGGTATGGTGCGCGCACTCGTCGGTACCATGGTCGATGTCGGGCGAGGCTATCGGCGGATGGAGGATTTCGAGGACATTCTGAGTGCAAAAAACCGGACGGCCGCGGGAATGACGGCGCCAGCCTGCGGCTTGTTTCTTGAACACGTGACGTACGAACAATGACCAACGGTAAAGCGGCGACTATCAACATTTGGATGTTCGCGGCAACATTCTCGTTTTTTTCCCTCAGTTGCGGTGGCTCACTTGGGATTAACCTCTTCCCGGATTCGAAAGATATCGAGCTGGGGAAACAGATTGACCAGGAGATTCGAAAAACCCCAAAAGAGTATCCGTTGCTGAAAGATCGTCCTGATGTGAAGGCATATGTCGAACACATAGGCCGGAAGATACTCGCATCACCCGACATCGTCAAACGAGGCATCTATGCTTATCAATTCGAGATTATTAAAGACGACAGTACAATCAACGCATTTTGTACGCCGGGTGGCTATATTTACGTCTATACAGGGCTCTTGAAATTCGTGGATAATGAAGCGACATTGGCGGGGGTTATCGGCCATGAGATTGCCCATGCGGAGAAACGGCACGCCACAAGGCGGATGACGGCTGCACTCGGTTATCAAATAGTGCTGAGTGTCCTTCTGGGAGGAAATCCGGGTGAGACCGAAAAAATTGCCGGAAACCTTTTCACGGGTCTTGCCTTGCTTCGGAATAGCAGAGGCGATGAGGAGGAAGCGGATAACTTTTCAATCAAATACTTGCGTTCGACCGAGTATTATCCCGGTGGAATCCGATATTTTTTCGAAAAAATTGGAGGGACGGGAGGGCGTGGTGGCGCGTTTCAACGTTTTCTCTCGACGCACCCTTTGCCGCAGGATCGCATTCACAATGTCACAAAACAAGTGCAGTTCTTAGGATATCCAGAACCGACAGAAAACAATATCTTCTCCGTTCGTTATGCTGAATTTAAGAACAGGCTGCCTTGAAACATGATACAAGAAGTTATCGCAAAACTGGCTGAACGCCAGGATCTCACCTCGTCGGAAGCCCGCGAAGCCATGAGCGAGATCATGAGCGGGAATACGACTGAGGGGCAGATTGCCGGTTTCCTGATGGGCTTGCGGTCAAAAGGTGAAACGCCGGATGAGATTGCGGGCTGTGCCCGTGCAATGCGGGAAAAAGCTATTCGTATTCAGTCAACCGGGAACAGAGCTGTTTCAAGTCGGTGTGGAAGTGCGGATGTGCTGAAAGCTCTCGGCGTGAATATTGAGATCCCCGTGGAAAAAGTTTCGAAAGTACTCGAGGAGGTCGGCATTACATTTTTGTTCGCTCCCCACATGCATCAGGCAATGAAATACGCAGTCGGAGTTAGGAAGGATTTGTCAATTCGAACGATTTTCAATATTCTCGGGCCGCTTACGAACCCTGCGGGAGCGAAGAGACAGGTTCTCGGTGTTTTTCGGGCATCATTGACGGAGACGATGGCTCGGGTTCTGAAGGATCTGGGATCGGAGCACGCTCTCGTTGTGCATGGAGATGGGGGATTGGATGAACTATCGACCGTTGGTGCGACAAAAGTAAGCGAGTTGAGGAACGACTCGGTCTCAACGTATCAACTTAAAGCCGAGGACGTCGGTGTGCACATGGCATCGCCCGAAGCTATTCGTGGAGGAGACACGGTGCAAAACGCGGAGATTATTACGGGGATTCTCGGAGGTAACAATGGAGCTCCCAGGGAAATCGCCGTCTTGAATGCTGGAGCCGCCATTTTTGTTGCGGGGAGGGCACCGTCTCTAAAAGACGGAGTTCGTGAAGCACGTGCTGCGCTGGACAATGGTTCTGCTAAGAAAAAACTAAAGCAATGGATCGAAGCGACAAATTCGTAAGGACCGGACTTAGCGCCGGAAAGCGCTTTCTCAAGAGTCTGCTGATGAAAGGGGGCTTGCTCAAGGCGGACCTTTCCGAAGCGGAGATCCGTGAAGTGATCGACGCAGGGACAGAAAGTGGAGCGTTGGATAAGACAGAGCACGAGCTTATCAAGAGTATTCTTGAATTCTCCGATATTACCGTCAAGGAGATCATGATTCCTCGCCCGGATATAGTGGCTGTCGACATGAACATGCCAACCGACAAACTTATTCACAAAGTAATCGATGAAGGATACTCGAGGATTCCTGTTTACAAGAAGACGATGGATAACATGATGGGCGTGATTTACAGCAAAGACTTGCTCAGCTTGCTTGAACATCGTGATCTGATCATCTTGCAGGACATCATTCGACCTGTATATTTTGTTCCCGAATCGAAAAAGATCAGCCAGCTTCTCCGAGAGCTGCAGCAACGAAAAGTCCATCTTGGGATTGTCGTGGACGAGTTCGGTGGCACAGAAGGTCTTGTCACAATGGAGGACATCATCGAGGAAATCGTTGGTGAGATTCTTGACGAATACGATGAAGTCGGAAAGGCCGTTGAGAAATCGACCGACGGCCTGACGGTCGTCGATGCAGCGATGAGTATCGGAGACTTCAATGCGCAGTTTAAGACTAATATCCCTGAAGGATCTGATTACGAAACGCTCGCCGGATTTCTCCAAAAGATGAGCGGAAAACTTCCCGAAGTGAATGAAGAAATAAAATTTGGTGAATGCACATTTACTATTCTGAGCAAAAGCGCGAGACGAATTCGGCAAGTGAAAATAAGTCCTGGAGCGAAGTTGAAGCCGGAGGAAGCGCTCAAGCCATGACGTCATTGCAGGATATTCTCTCCCACAAGCGCAGTGAAGTTCAGCAGGCCCGGAACAAGATCCCTTATGAAGAGATAAAGAAACATGCTCTTACACAGGATACCGTGTCGCATTTCGCCGGAAGTATCAAAGGTCACGGAATTTCGATTATTGCGGAAATCAAGAAAGCATCGCCCTCGCACTGTGTGTTGAACGGAACTTTCAATCACACACAGCTGGCGCAAGATTATGAGACCGGGGGGGCGCGCGCCCTATCCGTACTGACTGATGAAAAGTTCTTTCAAGGGCATGCCGGATTTATCAGGGAAGTCAAGGCGGTCAGCCGTTTGCCAGTGCTCCGCAAAGATTTCATTATCGATGAGTACCAGATCTATGAATCGAAAGTCCTCGGCGCCGACGCGGTTTTGTTGATCGTGAGAGCCCTCGACAGAATTACGCTTCAGCATTTTTATTCGATTGCAGGATCGTTGGGCCTTGATGTTCTTGTCGAAGCTCACACTGCTGATGAGGTCGAAATTGCCAACAGCATTGACGCTGAAATTATCGGCATTAACAATCGCGATTTGACGACCTTTGATGTTTCGCTCGATCACTCGCTGAGACTTCGTGACAAAATATCTCCTGGTGCAATAGCCGTCAGCGAAAGCGGGATTATGAACCCGGACGATGTCGAGAGACTAAGCCTCGCGGGTTTCGATGCGGCGCTCGTCGGGGAAGGACTTGTCACTAAAAAGGACCGGATAGGTGCGTTAAGAGCGATGGTGCACGCCTGATGGTAAACCAGGACCTCTTTGTGAAGATTTGTGGAGTGACAAACCTGGAAGACGCCCGATTTGCGCTCGAATGTGGTGCGGATGCCATAGGGTTGAATTTTTATGAACGCAGTCCCCGGTTTGTGACAATCGACCGGGCGGTGGAGATAGTATCCCAACTTCCCGAACACAAGTCGAAGATCGGCGTTTTTGTCAACGCAAGCCGCAAACGTGTTCGCGATGTTATGAGCGCCGTTCATCTCAGCGCAGTGCAGCTCATCGGAAAAGAGGGCCCCGACGACCTCGTAAATTTTGATTCTTCCGTCATCAAAGTGTTTCGCGTCTACCCTGGTTTTGAAATCGAAACTCTGCGAAACTACATCGTCGACGCATTCTTGCTTGATACGTACCAGGATGAAACATACGGAGGATCGGGAAAAACCTTCGACTGGAATCTCGCAATTGCCGCAAAAGAGTATGGAAAAATCATCCTGTCGGGCGGATTAAATCCTGACAACATTGAGGATGCAGTTCGTTTTGTCCAGCCGTATGGAGTCGACGTCAGCAGCGGTGTTGAAGTCCGTCCAGGGCGGAAGGATCCACGTAAAGTGCGGGATTTCATAGCACGAGCCCGGAGCGTGCCCCTGTATTACAATGAAGACCTGGACGATGACGAGGAATAACGGAAAATACATCGGCACGATGCCAGACGCTGAGGGACATTTCGGAATCTACGGTGGCCGATACATACCTGAGACGCTCGTTCGCGCCGCAGAGGAGCTCACCGAAACATATCTGAGCCTCAAAAACGATGCTGATTTTCAAACGGAATTGGAACTTTATCTTAAAGACTATGCCGGCCGGCCAACGCCGCTGTATTTTGCTGAACGCTTGACAAAGCAAAACGGAGGCGCGAAAATTTATTTGAAGAGAGAAGATCTCTGCCATACAGGTGCACACAAGATTAACAACACGATTGGCCAGGCATTGCTCGCCCGGAGAATGGGGAAAAAGAGGATTATCGCTGAAACCGGCGCGGGCCAGCACGGCGTCGCTGTTGCCACCGTTTGCGCATTATTCGATATGCAATGTGTCGTGTACATGGGGGAGCTGGACATGGAACGCCAGGCGCCCAACGTGCAAAGAATGAAAATGTTGGGTGCTGAAGTCCGGCCAGTAAAGTCCGGCAGCCGGACGTTGAAAGATGCCACGAGCGAAACAATACGCGACTGGGTGACAAACGTGGAAACGACGTTTTATATCATCGGCTCGGTCGTTGGTATGCATCCGTATCCCATGATGGTGAGGGATTTTCAGAGCGTTATTGGCCGGGAAACGCGGACGCAAATTCTTGCTGTGGAAGGTAAGCTCCCCAATGCGCTTGTCGCATGTGTTGGCGGAGGGAGTAATGCCATTGGAATGTTCTATCCGTTTCTTGATGAAACGAGCATCATTGAACTTATTGGTGTCGAGGCTGCCGGCGAAGGTTTGGATTCAGGAAGGCATGCAGCGTCACTCTCAAGGGGAAAACCGGGCGTCTTGCACGGCGCATTGCAATATCTTCTTCAGGATGAACAAGGTCAGGTTGAAACTGCTCACTCGATCTCCGCTGGTCTGGACTATCCGGGAGTTGGGCCGGAACATTCGTATTTGAAAGACATCGGTTTAGTTCGATATGTGTCTGTCACGGACAGGGAAGCGCTTGAAGGATTTCGTACGCTGACCCGGTTGGAAGGAATCATTCCGGCGTTGGAGTCTGCGCATGCAGTTGCGTTTGCTCTCGATTACGTCAAAACCTTGAAGCAGTCGAATGTAGTTGTTATTAATCTGTCCGGCCGGGGCGATAAAGATCTTGCAGCGGTGCAGTCACGAACGTGAATACCAAGGAGAATTCTTGAAGGTGAGTGGAACGGGAGAAATCAACTTTCAAGCTCATCTTCTCCGATGCACATCGTACAGTGTTTGACTCAAAACGACCTCGGCGGCGGGCAAGTTGCAGTGTTCAACCTCGTGCAAGGCTTTCGCCGATGGTATCCACAGGTCCAGTTTACGGTAGTCCTTCCTCCCCGTGGAATTTTTGTTGAGCGTTTCAGGGATCTTGGGGTCGCCGTCCGCGAATTTCCGCTCAACCGGATTCACCTCTCAAAGCTCAGTCTGAGGAATTCCTTCCTTCAAGGTCTTTTTCCCGATGTGATCCATTCCCACGGAAAAGGGGCGGGTCTTTATGTCCGTTCGATTTCGCGGAGGCGTCTTGCCGCACGAAGGTTTCATTCTTATCACGGTTTTCATCCGCCGAATGTTTTGGGAGCTTCCAGCCTTTATCTCATACTCGAATCATACCTTCTGAGAAATACCGACAGAGTTATTTCCGTTTCTCCAAGCGAGGCAGAGGAAGTCCGGCGGAGATTTCCCCATTCAAGCGAAAAGGTGGCGCTCGTCCCAAACGTGGTAAATCCGAGACAAATTTTACACGAGGCAAAAACACCGCTATCCCCGACCCTTCACGCCTATCTTCTCTTGAACAAAGGCAATGCCATTGTGACGATGATCGCCCGGGATGACGCGGTCAAAGATTATCCGCTTGCCATTGCCTCAGCACAGCGGCTGCTCGATGAAAAGAAAAAAGTAGCCTTTGTCTTCATCGGTGTTTCTGGTTCAAACGGTTATTTTCAATCTCTCAGGAATTCATTCCCGTCGAGGGTACTCGGCCTGACTCAATACGAAACTCCAGCAGCCGTTATCAATAAAAGTGACTTGGTACTCCTGACATCCAAGAAGGAGGGGCTTCCATTCGTCTTGCAGGAAGCCTTGTGCCTTGGAAAGCCTGTTGTTGCGACGAATGTTGAAGGTACCCGGGATCTTGTGCGTCATGGCGTGAACGGACTCCTTTGTGAACGGACGGTCGAATCCGTGAGTCGAACGATTATGGATCTGGTTGAAAGTCGCACGCTGCAGGCGAAGCTTTCCCAGGGTGCCCGCAGGTTTTCTAAGACACTAAATCCGCGTGCATGGGTGCAGCGTTATTTCAACTTGTATTCAGGGAAAGAATGAAGGACGGGGTTCAAGGAATCAAAACGCCACGCTGGATGAAAATCCTTCCCGAAGGAGTACGGGCAAAGATAGTTGCCCGTCAAGACCTCCAAAGAATTTTTTTCAATACAGGATGGCTCGTGTTCGACAAGATTTTCAGGATGGGAGTCGGACTTGTCGTGGGAGTGTGGATTGCACGTTATCTCGGTCCGGGTCAGTTTGGATCGCTGAACTACGCTATCAGCCTCAGTGCCATTTTCGGCTCGATCGCCGGGCTCGGCCTGGAGAATATTGTGGTACGCGAAATCGTCAAAAACCCTCTGCAGAAAGAAACACTGCTTGGGACGTCCTTTGTTCTCAGACTGGCAGGAGGTTTTGTGACTGTCGTATTGTGCCTGCTGGCAACGTATGCCATTTCTTCTACGGACCCCGTAACCCGACTCCTTGTTTTTATAATTGCCGTCGGTTATGTTTTTCAAGCGCTCGATGTTGTTGACCTGTGGTTTCAATCGAAGGTGCAGTCCAAATACAGCGTCATCAGCAAAAACATAGTTTTTTTTTCTCTTTCGGCTGTCAGGGTGCTTGGTATTCTTCTCGAGGCGCCGTTGCTAGTTTTTGCAATTCTGGCTACCATGGAAATCATCTTCGGTGGAATTTCCTTGCTTTTTGCGTATCGTATAACGGGGAATAGCGTTCGCAACTGGAACTATAGCGGCACCACGGCCAGAAATCTTCTACGGGACAGTTGGCCGCTCGTGTTATCGGGGCTTGCCATTGTGATCTATATGAAAGTAGACCAGGTGCTTCTGGGAAGTCTGATGGACATGAATGCTGTCGGTATTTACTCGGCAGCAGTGAGGATGGCCGAGGTCTGGTATTTCATTCCCGGCACGATAACGGTTTCGGTCTTTCCGTCACTTATTGAAGCAAGGAAGAATGACTATGCAAAGTATCTGCGCTGGCTCCAAAAGCTTTACGACGGCATGGCAGGAGTCAGTATCTTCATAGCACTTCTTGTGACCTTTTTTTCTGGTTCAATTATTGGCTGGTTCTATGGCACGGACTACCTGGAGGCGTCACCCGTTCTGACGGTTTACGTGTGGTCTGGAGTGGCGACGTTTCTGGGTGTCGCAAGCAGTCAGTATCTCATGGTGGAGAACTTGTTAAAATATTCGATGTACAGGACAACGATCGGAATGCTGCTGAATGTGGCATTGAACCTTCTTCTCATTCCCACCTACGGTATCCAGGGCTCTGCTGTCGCAACGTTAGCTTCGTATTTTGCCTCTGTTTTTTCGCTGTCGTTGTTTTCCGGCGGAAGGGGGCAGAGCGTCATGATGATAAAAGCTCTCTTTGTCCCGAGATATTGGTACACAATCAAAGTATTATGGAAGGCCGCGGAATAGAATCTGAACGATCAGGAGCTACGCAGGATTTCAAGCAACGCCTAAAGGTTATACGTAGACGTGTTTTTGAATTGTGCCGAAATCCGCGTTATTCGAGGCCGTCCTTGGGTGACCTTGACAAGAAGCTTGCGAAATACATCAATTTCAGAAACGGTTTCTTTATAGAGGCTGGAGCCAATGACGGTTTTTCACAAAGCAATACGTACTATCTGGAAAAGATTTTAGGTTGGCGGGGTGTACTCATTGAGCCAATACCCGAACTTTTTGAACGCTGCCAAAAGGAGCGTAAGAATTCGTTTGTTTTTAACTGTGCTCTTGTCGCCAAAACTTTCAAAGATTCATCAATAGAAATTCATTATGCCGGTCTGATGTCGGTGGTTCATGGATCATTAAAAGATGCCGCGTCAAGAAAGAAACATATAGACCAGGGATTGAAGGTTCAAAATCTCAATCAATCTTACAGTCTTCGCGTTCCTGCCAGGACGTTGGAATCTATCTTGGACGACATTCATCGAGAGCGCCCGATTGATTTCCTCTCACTCGATGTTGAAGGGTATGAAGGTGACGCTCTCAAAGGGCTTAATCTTCACAAATATGCTCCCAAGTATATTCTTGTTGAGGCGCGGTCGAGACGTGAGATTTATGGTCTGCTTAAAAGCAAATATGATTTGGTTGAGCAAATGTCGCATCACGATTATCTTTACGCGCTGCGGACAAACAGATCGGAGAAAAGAATATGAACGTTTCTCCAGTCGCGCTTTTTGTCTATAAGCGCCCGCAACATACGCAACGAACACTGGAGGCGTTGCGAAACAATGTTCTTGCTGATCGAACGGACCTCCACATCTACGCTGATGGTCCGCAGGGTGATGCCGACCGTGAAGCCGTGGAGGTTGTCAGAGCAGGCCTGACGAAGGTGAAAGGATTTCAATCGGTCAAGGTCATACTTCATAAGCGAAATAGAGGCCTGGCTGAATCGGTGATTTCCGGTGTGTCCGAGGTCGTGAGGGAGCATGGAAGAGTCATTGTTGTGGAGGATGATCTTGTAACATCACGATTCTTCCTGAAATATATGAATGACTCTTTAGAGTTTTATAAAAGTGATCAAGACGTGATTTCAGTTCATGGTTACTTTTACCCAATTAAAGCACAATTGCCTGAGACATTTTTCTTGAAGGGCGCAGATTGTTGGGGATGGGGGACGTGGAAGAGGGGTTGGGATTTGTTTGAACCCGACGGAACAAAACTTCTTGGAGAATTACGTTCGAAAGGGCTTGAAAAGGAATTTGACCTGGGCGGGTCGTACCACTATACACAGATGCTGAAACAACAATGTGCCGGTGAAATCGACTCGTGGGCCATCCGATGGCATGCTTCCGCCTTTCTGAAAAACAAACTTACCTTGTACCCGGGGCGTTCCCTGGTGCATAACATCGGCCACGATAGCTCGGGCTCGCACTCCGAAACAATGGATGCGTTTGATGTTTCGCTGTCCCAAAGTCCGATTCAAGTATCCGATATTCCGAAGTGGCACAATGAGGAGATAGCAAGAGACATTGGCCGGTATTTGCGTTTATTGAAACCGGGTCCGATGGACAAGATGAAACGACGCATCCGAAATCTTTTCTTACATTGAAACGATGGTTGCAAAAGTAAAAGAAACGGTAAAACTGTTTCTCCCGCCGGTGCTCTCGAAGCTCTTTGCGCGAAATTCCTTCAGCAAAAGTTTTACAGGTAATTATTCCAGCTGGGATGAGGCTCTGGCGCATTCCACGGGCTATGACTCTCCCGAAATTCTGAACACAGTAACCCAAGCGCTTCTCAAGGTGAAGCGCGGACAGGCCGAGTACGAGCGCGATTCCGTGCTTTTCGACTCAATAGAGTATTCATGGCCATTGCTTTCGGGATTAATGCTTGCAGCGGCGCAAAATTATGGAAAGTTAAGTGTGGTCGATGTGGGAGGCTCTCTCGGAAGCTCATTTTTTCAGAACCGAAAATTTCTTGCCTATCTGAAAAGCGTTCGCTGGAGTGTTGTTGAGCAAAAACATTTCGTTGAAGCAGGCAAAGCGCACTTTGAGAATTCCCGATTGCGATTCTATTCGAGCTTGATGGAATGCGTT
>JACPSI010000127.1 GCA_016193365.1 Ignavibacteriales bacterium | reverse complement strand
TGAGGAATAGCCCTTTCCCATCTAATGACTTTTCCGTGAATTGGTTTGCCCTTCACCTCCATGAGATCCTGCAATTCATTCGTGACAGTCTCGGTTAGTTCAGAATCGTTCTTCAGTGCAAGCTCCGGCTGCCGCGAACCGCCTACGAATGTCGTAAGCGCAACAGCGTCGTCTGGAGCTCTGCCTGGAAAAATCGTCGACGACCAAATTGTTCCCAAAATATTTCGTTGTTCTTTTGCCGGCACGAGGAAGCCAAAGCCATGGAGAGGCCTCCCAACATCCTCCGCATTGAAACCAAGGAAAACCTCAGCCACCGGAGGATAGTAGATTCTTTTCAATGCCTGTCCAACAGTGACATCGAGCTGTTCTATCAAACCAGCGGCGTAAAAAGACGGAATTGCAAGAATGACAGAATCGCATGTCAAACTGAACGACCTTCCGTTTTCGGAGCCGTGAATTTCATACGAGTGTCCGGCACCGTTTGATGACTTCGATGCCGCCATTTTCTCCACAGAAACATTGGTTTTAACTCTACCAACGAGAGCTTTTGCGAGGCTTTCGGGCAATGTCTGCATGCCGTTCTTAAACGAGAACATGCCCGCACGGTCTTTGGCTTTTTCGGCGCGCTTCCTTCGCTCACGCGCTCCAAGAATCTGTCCCTTGATTAAACCTCCGTAATTCTTTTCCAGCGCGTAGAGTTTCGGAAACGCTGCTTGAATGCTCAGCTGCTCCGGATCTCCCGCAAACACACCTGCAACAAATGGGTTGATGGCGTAATCCAGAAATTCCCGCCCAAGTCTTCGGACGACGAATTCGGCGACTGTTTCTTCCTTGTCCGCGCGACCGACAAACGGCTCTTTCAACAAACGGAGTTTGCCCGGAAATGACCAGAGCTTTGACCGGAAAAAAGCGCCCGGCGACATCGGAAGCGCATGAAGTTTTCCGTCACGCAATATGTAACGCTTGTTCGCAGCTTCATTGGCATAAACGACCTCATCCCTGATCCCGAGATCTTCAAAAAGCGTCTGAAACAGCGGCGTCGTTTCGAGGGCGCTATGAGGCCCCGTTTCAATGAGCCAGCCGTTTTCGTGAATCGTTTGCATCGTTCCGCCGACGTGAGAATTTTTTTCGAGTACAAGAACATCTACGCCTTGTTTGTGGAGCCACCAAGCGGTCGCTAACCCAGAAATACCCGCTCCTATGACAACAACTTTTGGCATGTTAGTTCTTCACCTGTTTCCGGACGAGGTCTGCCAAACAGTCGATGAACTTTTTGTTGCGGATCAACGCCGGCATCAGTTCAAAACCCTTTACTCCTAGCTCGTGCGCTTCTTCGCGTGCTTCAATGTTGATCTCAGAAAGTGTCTCGATGTGGTCCGTAACAAACGAAATCGGTATCACAACGAGATGAGAAACATTTTGCGCAGCTAAATCCTCGATTGTCTTCGTGAGGGATGGTTCAAGCCATTTCTGCGGCCCAACTTTGCTCTGAAAACAAAGGTGGTGCGGAAGCCGCCAGGCGCCTTCTTCAACAATCAGCTCGTAGGATCGCTTGATGTGTTCCGGATAGGGATCCCCTCCTTTCACGAACGACATCGGAATTCCGTGAGCACTGAAAACAAGGTGCACATTTCCTTGCTCTTCCTTCGTGAATCGGGCAAGGGCAAGATTCACGTGCTCGACCATCGCTTCGATGTAGAGTGGGTGGTCGCTATAATGCTCAATAGATTTCGTGGGAACTCCGTTGTAGCGAAGTTGCTGCGTCACACGTTTCCATTCGTTGAGGCTTGAGCCGGTCGTTGCCCTGGAGTAATGAGGATACAGCGGCAGCAACACGATTTCGTCGGTTTGGCTGTTCAACAAGTTTTTCACAACTTCGTCTGTCATGGGATGCCAGTAACGCATAGCGATGTGAACGTCCGCATCGATGCCGAGTTTTCCAAGAGCACTCTTTAAACTTTCTGCCTGAAGCTGTGTTTGTTTCAAGATGGGAGACTTTGAGCCAATTCTTTTGTACAGATCCTGGACTTTGGGTGCGCGTCGAGTGGAAATAAATCGTGCAAGAAGCTTGCGGAATAGAAATGCGCCCGGCAGATTGATGATATCCGGGTCGCAAAACAAATTGTACAAGAAGGGCTGGACCGAGCCGAGTGAATCCGGCCCGCCAAGCTGAAACAGCACAACTGCGATTTTTTTCTTGTTCATGCCAGCTCTACAGCCAGTCTTTTGGCGTTTTCAGGGCTTCGAGAAGCTTTACTTCCGGCGAATCGGGTTTTGGTTGAACGTTATATTTCCACTGTACGGCCGGTGGGAGCGACATCAAAATGGATTCAACTCTTCCTTCCGTCTCCAGGCCGAAGAGCGTGCCTCGGTCGTACACCAGATTAAACTCCGCATACCGTCCGCGCCGATGAAGCTGCCACTGGCGCTCGGCGTCGCCCCAACGATCCTTTCTTCTGTTGTTGACGATGGGAATGTAGGCCTCGAGAAACGTGTTGCCGATATCCTGGACGAACGAGAATGTTTCCTCGGGCTTCTCGCGGAGGTCATCGAAAAAAATCCCTCCAACACCGCGCCCCTCACTTCGATGTTTGATAAAGAAGTATTCGTCACACCATTTTTTGAAGCGTGGATAATAGGACGAATCGTGTTTATCGCAAGCTTTTTTGAGAGTAGAATGGAAATGAATAACGTCCTGTTCGTTCAGGTAATAAGGTGTAAGATCCATTCCGCCGCCGAACCAGCGATCTTCATTCTCGAGTTCAAGATAACGGAGGTTACAATGAACGGTAGGAATCATCGGGTTGTAGGGGTGAAGGACGAGAGAGATTCCTGTGGCGCGAAAGTGTTCTGGCTTCACCTTGAGTCGCCGGGCAAGCCTCTCGCTGAGTTGGCCGCTCACGTCTGAAAAGTTCACGCCGCCTTTTTCAAGCACTCCGCCGTTTTCAATGATTCTCGTATCACCACCCCCTCCATGTGGATGAGTCCAACGGTCAATCGTGAATTTACTTTGACCGTCCACACCTTCAATGGCTGCACAGATTGTTTCCTGCAACTCCTTGAAAAACGTGGACGCCCTTAATTTAAGCGAGACTTTTCTCGATGCAATCGTTTCCACAAGCGGCATAATGAGAATGAGTCAAAAAAGAAACCGCAATGACCGTAAAGGGGGTGCGAAGGGCGCCGAGTTGTTTTCTTTGCGATCTCTGCGTCTTCTTTGCGCCCTTTGCATTTAACAACTATACATGGTATTGAACGCTGAACTTCTTTACAGCATTGATAAAAACTTTGACGTTCTCTACCGGCGTGTCTGGTAGGATTCCATGTCCGAGATTGAACACATGACCGTTTCCTTTGCCGAATTTCTCGAGTATTGTTCGAACCGCTTTCTCAATCCGTTCCGGTGTTGCAAAGAGCATCACGGGGTCGAGATTGCCCTGAAGGGCAACGTAGCTTCCGACCATATCTCTCGCTTTTCTGATATCCGTCTTCCAGTCGAGTCCGACAACGTCAGCACCCGTGTCCGCGATTTTTTCGAGTGACTGTCCACAGTCTTTGCAAAAGGTGATGACCGGAGCGCCGTTTGTTCTCAGCAAAGAGAGTACTTGCTTGAGGTAACGGAGCGAGAACTCCTCGAATTCTTCCTGTCCGAGAAGGCCGCCCCACGTATCAAAGATCTGGATCGCTTGAGCACCGGCCTCGATCTGGGCGTTCAGGTATGCAGCCACGGCACTTGCGAGTTTATCGAGAAGTGTATGAGCATCCTTTGGCGAAGAGAAGGCTAATTCTTTTGCGAAACGGAAGTCTTTCGATCCCTTTCCTTCCACCATGTAAGCAGCGAGCGTCCATGGAGAACCGGCAAATCCAATGAGCGGGACCTTGTTGTTCAGATTTTGTCTTGCTGCTTTGATCGCTTCCAGCACGAACTTGAGTTTTGAATATGGGTCAGGGACAACCAGCTTGTCGATTTCCTCACGAGAACGAATCGGAGCGGGAAAACGCGGGCCGCCTTTTCCTTCTTCAACGATGAGCTCCATTCCCATCGCCTCGGGAACGACAAGGATGTCTGAAAAAATAATTGCCGCATCGACGCCGAGAATATCAACAGGCTGAACGGTCACCTCGGCCGCAAGATCCGGAGTTTTGCACAACGTCAGGAAATCAACTTTTTCCCTCACCTGTCGGTATTCAGGCAAATATCGTCCCGCCTGGCGCATAAACCACGCGGGTGTTCGTTCGACATCCTCACGCTTGCACGCCCTCAAAAACAAATCGTTGATCAGAGCTTTCGGCCTCGATGTTGCGGACTGTCTTTGCGTTACGCTATTCATAGAATCTTACAATAGACGAAACAATCCCTTCGGTGGTCGGCTCATTCGCAATAATGTCGGAGTGTAATAAGGCTTTTTGCGCCGCAGCTGATGTCGTTTGGCCGATGGCGGCAATGCGAACACGCTCGAGCGATTCTTTAGGCACTATGCTGAGAAAATTGTTGATGCTCGACGGGCTAAAAAAAATCACCAGATCGACTTGCTCCCGCGAAAACATTTCTTTCATTCTTGCCCTCTCTTCGTCAGAAGGAGGGCGTGTTTCGTAAACGACAACCTCGTCGACAGCAGCGCCGTGCTCGCGAAGGATGGACGGGATTTCATCGGAAGCTAGATTCCCTTTGGGAAACAGGAGTCTTTTTCCCTTCACGCCTTGCTGAGCGAGCGCCCGTGCCATCGTGCGGCCATCGCGGGCTTCTTCAAATGTTCGAGCACTCAATCCAAAGCCGTCGACAGCCCGTTTCGTTTTTTCTCCAACGACATAAATAGCCTTCTGAGAAAAAGTCCGGAATCCATCATCATTCACAAGCCTTGCGCGGTTAAGAACATATGTCGCTGCGTTCACACTCGTCAATATCAAGCCGTCGTAAGCCGCAATGTTTTTAAGCGCCTTATCGCACTCATCCCAGGACGGCGTCGGGGATGACCCGACATTCACCGTCCCTTTAACAGTTTTTCTGATTTCATCCAGAATGGCTCCCGCGCCTTTCGCCAGCAACTCCTCAGCGAGTTGATGACCGAGCGCATCAGACTGTGTCGCGGCGCCCTGAATTGAACCGCGAACGATTTTCGAGCCGTCAAGGCTGCCTACCATGGCATCGAGCTTGAATGAGCCGTTCTCAACTCTTCCATACGTTCCGATCGGAATTTGACATCCGCCTTCAAGCCTCCGAAGAAGCGCCCGTTCTCCGGAAGTAGCTTGTTGTGTCGGAAGATGATTCAACGGCATCAGCAGGCCCCGGAGTTCCGCATCGTCTTCCCGAATCTCGACGGCAAGAGCGCCCTGTCCCACCGCAGGCAACATAAATTCGGTGTCGAAGGTTTCTGAAATCATTTCCGTCCAGCCGAGCCGCGTAACGCCGGCTTTTGCGAGAATAATTCCGTCCCACTCCGATTTCTCCAGTTTTTCACGGCGAGTGCGAAGACTTCCGCGGAGGTCGACAATGCGAAGCTCAGGTTGATGATGCAAGAGTTGACATTTCCTTCGCAAACTTCCCGTGGCGATGACACCATTTCGTGGAATGTCCCTGAAGGACCGATACTTTTTTTGAGGATGCGAAATGAAAACATCGCGGACGTCATCGCGCTCTGTTACAACAGCTATGGTCAATCCCCCCTGGATAACTGTTGGCAGGTCTTTCAAGCTATGGACTGCAAGGTCGATGGCTCCGTCGAGGAGCGCTCGCTCGATTTCTTTTGTAAAGAGGCCCTTGTCGCCGATTTTGGACAACGGAGAATCAAGAATCTTGTCCCCCGTCGTCTTGATGATGACGGTCTCGACTGCAATTTCAGGTAAAAGCCGATGGAGCTGCTGAGCGATCCAGGCTGTTTGCCATTGGGCGAGTTCGCTCCCCCGCGTTCCGATCGTCAGCTTTGTCCTCTTCATGAACGCTTGTTCGCATCATTGTTCAAGCCGAAGAGGGTACGCAAAATGTGTATTCTCTTGCGTTTGACTTCATCGGGCTCTTCGTGGCCATTCTTCAACATGGTGGTCGGGAGGTGGAGAAGCTTGTTGACGATTCGTTTTGTCACGAGATCGAGCAATTCCCTGTCATTCGGGGAAGAAAATCTATTCACGTTTTTCGCAACTTCGTTCTGCCGGATTTCTTCAAAGTGCGTGTGGAGGTCGGCAATAGTCGGATTAACTTCGAGAGAGGAATACCAGGCATAAAACTCCTTGAGCTCCTCGAGAATAATGGAATTGACCAGGGGAATTTCCGACTTTCGCTTTTCGAGGTTTTGGTCAACAATGCCGAGAAGCGCATCGAGGTCATGCAAGAAAACGTTCTCTATAGCGTTGGCAGCGGGTTCAACGTTGCGCGGCACACCGATGTCGATGATAAAAAGCGGTCTGTGGGATCGTTTCCTCATGACGTCGGCAAGCTGAGACGCCGTGATCATCGGTTGTTGAGATTCGACAGACGTGATGACAATATCGACCTCGGTCATCGTGTCGGACAACTCGTCGAAATCAACGACGGTTCCGCCAAGAGACGTCACCACATCTTCAGCTTTCGACCGCGTGCGGTTTGTGATGAGCAATCTTCCGATGCCTTTGCCGGTTAGATGCCTCGCCGTTAACTCGCCGGTTTCACCTGCACCAACGAGGAGAGCCGATTTCTTTGAGAGGCTGTCGAAAATCTTCCCCGCCAACTCCACGGCGGCATAACTGATGGAAACAGCGCCCTCCCCAATCGTTGACTCTGTGCGCGCTCGTTTTCCCACACGATAAGCAGACTGCACCAGGCGGTTGAGGAAAATGCCGATGGTTTTCTGATCCTGCGCAAGGTTAAAGCCTTCTTTCAACTGACTGAGAATTTGAACGTCTCCGACGACCATCGAGTCGACACCGGATGCGACTCTCAACAAATGATTGACTGCAAAGGTGGAGTGCAGCGAGTAGAGATGATGTTTGTCCACAGAACTTCGCGCCGACTTCGCATCGATCAGATATTGGCCGAGGTTGTTGACCGCGGGCGGGTTCCCGATAGCGGCGGAGGGAATGCCGTAAATCTCCGTGCGGTTGCATGTGGAGACAAGGAAGCATTCAGAAAACCAGCGGTCACGAATCGCGGGAAGGACCGACCGCATTTCTTCGGCTGAGAACCACAATTTCTCCCGCACCTCAAGCGGGGCCGTACGGTGATTGATGCCTATCGAGACAAGATTCATAAGATCAATCCGGCGATTTTAATAAAAATTATGGAAGCTGCTGAAAAACATGTTTATCGCGGTCAGAGAAAAAACGGAGATGACAAACCCCGTCAGAGAAAGAATCATAATCTTGCGTCCCTGCCAGCCCAGCATCTTTTTTGCCACCAGCCCGATTCCGTAGAGGCCCCAGACGACGAGGGTGCCGATAAGCTTGGCGTCGAAATACGAGAAGCTTTCATAGGCTTTCGGCAGCCATACGAAACCGATAATGATAGCTATGGTTATTAGAAAAAACCCGAGAACGGTGGAAACGAAACTCATGCGCTCAAGTGTCTCGAGATTGGGAAGCTTTGAATAAAGAACGCCAAACCGGTTGGACTTGATGTTGTGGTACAGCATCAAGTAGAGAAATCCATAGCCGGCCGAAATAGTAATAGCCGTGTATCCCAGCAACGCAGCCGACACATGAATCCCCAGAAGATTGCTCCTGAGGATGGGCTTCACCTCATGAAGGTCCTGGATGAAAAACGTGGATACGACCTGGAAGAAGAATGAAAGTATCAGAATAAAATAACCGGTGTTTTTGACCTTTGTGAGTGCCTCCGTGAGGGCATACGCAACCGCAACGCAGAACGCGATCAGCGACATGATTTCAGAGGTCGTCGTGATGGGAGGATGTTGAAACGTGAGAGTCCGGAGGAAGAGGTAGCCGGCGTGCGCAACGACAGTTCCAATCAGGACGGGAGTCTTGATCTTTTTTGCAACATGAGCATCGCTAAAAAAGGCCCTGGCATACAGCCAGACCGTTCCCGCATACAACAGAGGGAGAACACCGTTGAGTATGTCGATCAACAATTTAACACCATTGAGGATTCAGTTCCCACAGGCAGTACTAAAATATAGTTGAACGACTCGGAAGTAGCAAGGAATGTACCACTTTGAGAGTGTCGCTTTTCGACTGAAATAATGAAGTTGCGTTCAGTCGGATTCCCATTCCTGACAAACCTGTTCCCCAGGAACAACAAATCTTGATTGAGGCTCATGTTACTTTTTTTTAACTTGAGATATGATCGAACATCAGCAAAAGGAAAACGGGAACGACGGCAGGATAACCGAGGATGTCATTTATGACGCGCTCAGGGAGTGCTACGATCCGGAAATTCCCGTCGACATCGTCAACCTTGGGCTTGTGTACGGAGTGACGATCGTGGACGATTGGGTGGGTGTGAAGATGACGCTGACGACGCCCGGCTGCGGTGCGGCAGATTGGATTGCCGACAATGTGAAGAAGAGAGTTTTGCAGGTTCCGGGTGTGCAAGAAGCCGACGTACGGCTTGTCTGGCAGCCCGCCTGGAACCCGACAATGATGAGTGATGACGCGAGGAAAAAGCTGATGATCACGAAGTAGTTGGTCACCGTCTCAAAATGAGCCGATGTACATTGATGAGGCTCACGTGATAGCCTGTTCTTATTGTAGAATCTGTTGGCGCGAGAGAATTTTTCTTGCATTTCTTGCCGCTGGTTCATAGATTGAGCGTCCAGAATTCAACTCCTACCGTCCTCCACCACTTTCGTCCTAGGGAGCGCATTTTTAATGTATAAAGAACCACTTTCCATTTTGTTAGTTGACGACGAGAAAACGTTTGTCAAAGTCCTCGCTCTCCAGCTCAGCGAGGAATACGGATTCCACACCACGATTGCGTATTCAGGAGCAGAGGCCATTGAGATTCTCAAGAATGCCCGCCGCGGATTCGATGTCATTCTCCTCGACTATAGAATGCCTGATGTCAACGGCCTGAATGTTTTGCAATGGATGCTCGAGCAGAAGAACCTCACGCCCGTCATCATGCTCACGGCGGCAGGGTCTGAAGGGGTCGCGGTGGAAGCGATGAAACTCGGCGCGTACGACTATTTGCGGAAGGAACAGATCGACGTTCCTCACCTGTTTCTGGACATCCAGGCGGTGCACGAGAGGCACCTTTTCCGTATTGAACGCGCGATTGAGGAAGAGCGTTCGAAGGAAATGGGTTTGAACAAAGAAGCGACGGATAAAATGCGGGACGTGATTAATGCGATTACGCCGACGTTGAACGATACGCTTGCGGAAATTGGCGCCGAGATCGACCTGCGCGCTCCGAAAGTCATTGCGAAACTGCCGGAAAATGCACGTGCAGAAGTTGCCGCCTCTTTAAGTGAGATTCAGCGTCAGGTGAGAAGGCTTGAAACAGGTGTTCGCGGTTTGTTAAGCCTGTTCCGGATTGTTCATGCCCGCCACTCTGAAACGACTGAGCTGGAGACAATCAAACGCGAGTTTGAAACGGAAGTCCGTCGGGTTGAAGTTGGGCCCGCGGAATCGCCTGTGCTGGAGCAGCGTTTAAAAGAGCGAAGAGAGAACGACTGAGAGAAACCAGAATGAGTTTTTCAAAAGGGCGGCCGATGGTCGCCTTTTTTGTTTCAGAAATCCGTTTTTGAACTCCCGGGCATTCAAACGCTTGAGTATCGAACAAGCATACAGAGAAGACTGCATCCTCCAGTTCAGGAAGCTCAAGGCTCAGGCAGAGCGTGCAATTGGACAGATCAGGGATGAGCATTTCTTTGCGACACTCGACCCCGATTCGAACAGTATTGCCATTATCATGAAACACCTCGCGGGAAACATGCGCTCACGCTGGACCGACTTTCTCACGTCAGACGGTGAAAAACCAAATCGAAAGCGCGACAGTGAGTTCAAATTAGCTCTCGGAGACACACGAGAGAAGATTCATGAAGCATGGGAGGATGGCTGGGAGAGGCTCTTTACGGCGGTCTCAACGTTGAAACCTGAGGATCTAGGCCGAACTGTGACGATCCGAGGCGAAGCTCATGCGGTTCTCGAAGCTCTCCAGAGTCAACTGAGACATTATGCAGTTCACGTAGGGCAAATTGTCTTACTGGCAAAGCATTATACCGGCCCGAAATGGGAGACCTTGAGTATCCCTCGGGCAAAGTCGACAGGCGGTTTATAGAACCTTTGAAAACGTAATCACTAAATCGCCCATCTAGATTCTATCAAGCGGGCTGCGTTGTTTAATGCTTATTTTAAAGAATCGCACGCACAAGCTGCTTACTTCTTTCTCGGAAAGAAGTAAGACCCTCCACTGTAGTGGACAAGGAAAGAAAAACTCCCGCTGTAAACCCAAGCGGAACTTCCTTCTGGTAAAACAAAATGTCAAAGTGGAGATCGCTTATTTCTTTGTTTCTATCCGAGCCTGGATCCCCTCGAATATCGAATAGTTCAGGTATTTGTTTTCCATCCTGCCCGAACTTACCACACCTCCGTTTTCCAACTTGGACCGCATTGCAGAGATGACTACTTCCGTGGAATCCATCCCGTACGGCGACAAAGTGAGGGACACAACGTACCTGTAGCTCGCCGTTTTCTCTTTGTCCGGAGGCGAATAATACGGCTCGCGGTGCCTTTCTCGTTTCTCGTGTTCGCTAGTTGAATCGGATGGATCATCGGTGGAGCTTACCAGCCATGCGATGATGCCAAAAAGAAAAATGATCCCCAGGATCCCAAGCAAGATGGTTCCAGCCGACGGTCCCTCGTGCTGTTCTTCGAACTTCTGCTCTTCGGCCAAAATATCAGGACTCTCCAACTCTCCGTTGACCAATCCCGTAACCGGATCGCTCACTGTAACGATATACCCCTTTTGCTGAAGCGCAAGAACAGCGGCTTTGTGCACATCGTCCATGGAAAAAATGTACGTTGCGATGTCTGCGAACGGCCGGCTGTCGTATTTGTCCAAATGACGCGTCGGCTGTGTTGTTCCGCATCCGCTGACGACGTACACAACGAAGCTGGCAAACACGAAGGGAATGAGATTTCTGACAAAAGATAGATTCATGTGAATTCTTAGTTTGAAGGAGCTCTAAGTTCGCTTGCACGGATATCATGCGACCACCGTAATTTCCCGGTGTAGTCCCAACTCTCGAGCGTGATCTTTCTGTCTGTTCGTTTTCCGCTGAACCGCAAAAGCCCGAAATTTTGAGCGTCGGAAACAAGTGTCCCGGGAACACGGGAGGGATTATTTATCTCTTTCTCCGGGTTGCCAAGCCCGGCGGTGAGAGGAGAACTCGTGAAGTCATATAGAGGATAAAACGTCGTGTCGGCAAGTTTGATGAGTTCGGTGTGATGACGGTCTCCAGACAGAAAGAGAACCCCGCGGACTTTTTGTTGCTTAATGAAATCGATGAGCTGCCGGTATTCATGCGTATAATCGCTGAAGGCTTCGTAATAATGAAAAGGATTGAGCATCTGGTTCCCGCCCGCGATGATTTTGAACGTTGCGCTGCTGCTCGCCAGTGCGTCTATGAGCCATTGCAGCTGGGCTTTTCCAAACATGGTTTTTTCTTCGTTGTCCGGTGCCCGGTTAGGAGAACGATGATAACGGTCGTCGAGCATGAAGAACTCCACGTCTGCCCATTCGAAACGCTGAAAAACTCCGGGTGTTTCCCGCGTCCCGTAAGTCTGGTTTCCCCAGAAAAGCCTGAACGTTTCGAGGGCTTCCTCTTTCAACCTGTAGCTTCGGTCGGCGTCGTTCGGCCCGTAGTCGTGGTCATCCCAGATAGCATAATGGTGGACAGACCCTAATAAAGGCTGAAGCTCCGGAAATGACCTCGTGTGCGTGTAACGATGTCGGAGGCCCTCGACGCTGTGCCAATCGACTTCGCGGTAGTACACGTTGTCGCCCAGCCAGAGCATAATGTCCGGACTCTTTTCAACGAGTTTTGACAAGATCTCATGATGCTGCCCGTAGGGTTTTCCCGGACGATCCCATTCAGTCTCGTTCACGTAGAAACACGAAGCAACGGCCACGCTAAACTCGGGTGGGTCCGTACGCCACTGCCAGAGAGGCTGCGTTTGAAATCGCAAAGGATAAGCGCGTTTTTCGAGTTTTCCTCCGAGGAGAAGTTCATACTCATACTTCGTTCCCGGTGAGAGGTTTCGAATAAGAACATGAGCGGTAAAAGCTTTCTCGGCGGTTGACGATATCTTTTCACTCACAACCTTTTTCTTTGCCGCACCGATAGGCCAATACCGGAACTGAACAGTTGTTGATTTCGTCGTTTGCACCCACAGCATCACTTCGGTCATTTGCCCATAGCCCGCCATCGGGCCCGACTGCAAAAGAGATTGACAAACGGCTATAGCAACGTGAAGGAAGCAAACAAAGAGTACAAGAAAAAGAGGTCGTTTAGTCATGGTCACTTCGCAAACATGTTTTGAAAACAGCAGAAAGTAGAGGTTTGAATTAAATTAAGCAAGGAGCGGTCTTCTCCCGGGCGACTTGCAAGCGTGCGAGAGAAACCTTACCTTTGCTTGTTCGCCATGACGGATAAGAAATACAAACTGCATCTTCTCGAAGACAAGTTCGCCATCAGCAAACTCCCGCTGTTTGAGGACGTCCCGAAAATCTTTTCAAAGGGCGAAATGGTCTTCATCATGCGAACCGACGAAGAACTCGCCATCATCAGCCCGGAGTTCATGGCGCCGACGAACGTCCAGCAGGAAATCGGCTACCGGTGCTTCCGCGTGGACGGCCAGATGGGCTTCCAGGAGGTCGGCGTCGTCGCGACGCTGTCCAAATGCCTTGCCGATGCCAACATTAGTATCTTCGTTGTCTCCACCTTTAACACGGATTACATCTTTTTCAGGGAAGAGCATCTGCTCAAGGCTGTCAAGGCTCTGCAGGCTGCCGGGCACGAGTTTGTGCACAAAGAGCAATAACCCCCCTTCAGTTCACCCGACAAACGGTTTCAATTCGTCCACCCGAAGCATTCCATCGTAGAGAACGTTTCCAAGAATAACCCCTGAAACGCCCGCCGCGGCAAGGGCTTCGATGTGTTGAACAGTCGAAACTCCGCCTGAAGCGATCAGTTCAACATCCTTGAAAAACGTACGCAGCTCTTTATAGAGCTCGATGTTCGGCCCGTCGTTCGAGTTTTCGCGGGTGACGTCCGTATACTCAAAGCACTGAGCGCCGGCATTCTTCAATTCCATCATGAACATTGTTGGCGACTGCTCGATTTCTTCAAGCCATCCGCTGTGCACGATTTTTCCGTTGCGAACATCGACGGCAACGGCGATGCGCTGAGAGCCGATATCGTGGATCCATTTTTTCACCAGTGAGGGGAGCGTGACGGCTATACTGCCGAGAACAGCCCGGCGTGCGCCCATTTCCAGGAGGCGCTCGATTTCTTCTTTCGATCTGACGCCGCCGCCGATTTCAAGTTTAAGGCCATCGACGGTTAGCAGCGCTTCGATCGTTGCCCAGTTTTTTACCTGGCCGTATTGTGCGCCTTCGAGGTCGACGACGTGAAGAAACGAGAAACCGTGTCCCGCGAAATTCTTTGCCGCATCGACTGGAGACATGGGATACTCGAGCCGGTCGCTGAAATTCCCGGCCCGCAGGTGAACACACTTGTCGTTGTAAATCTCGATCGAAGGAATGATCTGCATGTTTGTAGAAGGTGCGAGGTACGCAGCAAAGCCAGAAGAATGTAGCCCTTTTTTGGCTTGTCAATCAAGTCCGTTTTCTCTACTTTCTTCACAGTAATGATTACGTACGCCGATATTGAAGCGGCCTATCGCGTGGTTAAACCGGTTGTGCATAAGACTCCTCTGCTCACCTCCCGAACGCTCGACACACACAGCCTCAATCGGGTATTTCTGAAAGCCGAAAATTTCCAGCGAATCGGGGCATTCAAGATTCGCGGGGCTTATAACAAAATCCATTCACTCACTCTCGAAGAGAGGAAACGGGGAGTCGTGGCGCACTCCTCGGGGAATCACGCACAGGGTGTTGCCCTCGCCGCAAGCATGCTCGGTGTGCATGCAACCATCGTCATGCCAAAATCCGCCCCGCCAAACAAGGTGGCAGGAACGAAATCCTACGGTGCAGAAGTCATCTTCTGTGAAGATTCCTCGGATGATAGAGAGCGAGTCGCCAAAAACCTGGAGGAAGAAAGGAAACTTGTTCCCGTACCGCCGTACGATGACGACAAAATCATTGCCGGGCAGGGAACTGTTGCAGTAGAAATCGCTCAGGACATTGATAAGCTTGATTATCTCTTTGTCCCCGTGGGCGGGGGAGGGATTATCGCAGGCAATGCCGTGGCAGCAAAGAAACTCTTCCCGGGCGTAAAAGTCATTGGCGTTGAAACAGAAACGGCGAATGACTGTTACCAGACCTTCAGAAAAAAAGAGATCGTAAGCATCCAGCCGCCCAATACCATCGCCGATGGCATGCGCACGCAATCGATAGGAAAGAGGAATTTCGAAATCCTGATGAACTACGTCGACGACGTTATCACGGTCAGCGACCAACAGGTGATCGACATGATGAAATTCCTGATCGAGCGGATGAAAGTCGTGGTGGAGCCGACGGGAGCGGTGGCTCCGGCCGCCGTCTATCACAACGTGCTGAACCTCAGCGGTAAAACAGTGTGCGCCATTATCAGCGGGGGGAATGTGGATCCCGCGTTTCTCAAGAAAATTCTCTGACACGGTGCCCTATGACTCTGCAAAACTACCTCGCCTACTTTGACGAAATGCTCAAGCCCACAGAATCATTGTTCCGTCTCGTTCCTGCCGGCAACATCGACTGGAAGCCGACGGAGAATTCATTCTCCCTCGGACAGCAGATGGCACACATGGCCGGAGCTCTTAAAGTCTACGGGCACGGCATGGCAACCGGTGATTGGGGGTTCAAATCCATGAGGGAGAGGTTTGTGAAAAATCGACACACTCCGTCGGCAACTATTGACGAGGCTGTCAAAGCTCTTCATGAGAATCATGCGGAGTTTAAAAGGCTCGTTGGGTCTTTAACTGAGGAAGAATTCAACGTGGGAGAGATTGAAACGCCTCAGTTTGGCGGCAAGGTGCCTCGATGGCGCATTGGGATGCTTGCTGTGGAGCATCATATCAATCACAAAGCCGAATTTTTCATGTGTCTGAAGCTGCTTGGCGTGCGTGTAAATACCGGACATTTATACCGCGGCTGATGTCGCGAGCCGAACCTTGACCGTTGAGCAAATGTTTAATACTTTGAAACTAATCAATTGACAGTATTTTTATGGTAGCCCTCGAAGTACTCCACGAAGTCATTTTCTCAGTCTGAACCATGAAAATCGTTGTTTGCACCAGCCACGTTCCGGATTCCGCCACGAAAGTCAATATTGGCGGTGATGGAAAAACAATCGATAAAGCCGGGGTGAATTTCATCATAAGCCCGTATGACGAGTTCGCTATCGAGGAATCGTTGCGGTTCAAAGAAAAGAACGGCGGAGAAGTCGTTGCGGTTTCGCTGGGCGGCGATCCCCACAAAGAAACGCTGCGCAAGACTCTTGCCATGGGTGCAGACAAGGCTGTTTTATTGAAGGATGAATCGTCACAGGACTCTTTTTCCGTCGCACGGGCAATTGCAGATTATGTAAAAGAAGTTTCGCCGGACATTGTCTTTTTCGGGAAGCAATCCATCGATACGGATAACGCCGCTGTGGGTTCCATGGTTGCCGAAATGCTTGGTATTCCATCTGTGTCCGTTGTGGTAAAGCTGGAAATGCAGAGCGGAAAGGTCATCGCAGAGCGGGAGATTGAGGGAGGGCACGAGAAAGTAGAAGCACGACTCCCGTGTGTCATTACTGCCCAAAAAGGCTTGAATGAGCCGCGTTACCCGTCGTTGAAAGGGATCATGGGTGCGAAAAACAAACCGATCGAAGAGCGCGCACCCGCCGCACGCTCGCCGAAGGTTCAACTTCTCGGAATGAGGAAGCCGCTGCCGAAAAATCCCGGGAAAATCGTGGGGACCGATGTCAGCGCTGTGCCTCAACTGGTGAAGTTGTTGCATGAAGAAGCCAAAGTCATTTGAAGTTTTGCCGATACAACACTCGAACGTATGAAGATATTAGTCTTCGCAGAACAACGGGATCATAAACTGAAGAAAACCGCGTACGAAGTTGTACAAGCCGCTCGGACGGTCGCTGACCAACTCAAGGGAGAAGTCGTTGCACTCGTGATAGGCGACGCCGTTCAGTCGTTTGCCGGCGAACTCGGCGCATTTGGCGCGAAGAGGGTTCTGACCGTTGAGGATCCACGATTGCTCCAGTATTCAACCACGGCATATGCAAAGATCGTTGCGGACATTGCTCTGAAAGAAAATGCGAGTGCTGTTTTTCTCAGCGCAACCGCAATGGGAAAGGATTGTGCGCCTCGGATTGCGGTGAGGCTTGATGCCGGCCTTGCATCTGACTGCACTTCATTAAAGGTCGAAGGGGAAGAAATTATTGCGACGCGTCCCGTCTACGCAGGCAAGGCATTAACAGACGTGAAAGTCGTCTCCAGTGTTAAAGTTTTTTCATTGCGCCCGAATGTTTTCACCGCGGGAACGGGAAACGATTCCGCAGCGTCCGTCGAGGAAGCGAATGTGCAACTTTCTGAAGAGGATTTCGGTTGCAGAGTAGTTGAAGTCGCTCAATCGAAAGGGAGGTTGGATGTTGCAGAAGCCGACATCATTGTGACCGGCGGAAGAGGTTTAAAAGCTCCGGAGAACTTCAATATAATAGAAGAGCTTGCGGGCGTCCTGGGTGGAGCTGTCGGAGCATCGCGTGCTGTTGTTGACGCCGGCTGGCGGCCCCATGACGAGCAAGTGGGTCAAACGGGAAAAACGGTTTCTCCTTCGCTCTACATTGCCATTGCCGTGAGTGGCGCCATACAGCACCTTGCGGGAATGTCTTCTTCGAAGTATATTGTGGCAATCAACAAAGACAAGGATGCACCGATCTTTCAAGTGGCCGACTACGGCATTGTCGGCGATGCGTTTGAAATCGTTCCCGCCCTGACAAGCGAAGTAAAGAAACTGCTGGGGAAATAGTTTCAACAGACTGCAAGGAGCTGCGTGGACAAGATTCAAGTTGACATTCTGGGATTATCGACGAGTCCGTCGAGCGGCGGCGCATACGCGCTCATTTTGAAAGAAGTGAACGGACAGCGTCGTCTCCCGATCATCATCGGCGCTTTTGAGGCCCAGTCGATTGCATTGGAAATGGAGGGCATCAAGCCCCCGCGGCCGTTGACCCACGATTTGATGAAAGCCATTATCGACACGCTCGGCGGCGGGCTGAATGACGTGTTCATTAACGAATTGCGTGACGGGACGTTTTACGCAAAACTGAGCGTGGACAGCCAGGAGATAGATTCCCGCCCCAGCGATGCCATTGCGCTTGCTGTCCGGTTTGGCGTCCCGATCTTTGTTGCGGACAAGGTCATGGAAGAGGCCGGTTTTGTCCCTGAATCCGAAGATGCCGACAAGATTACCCCGCCGGGCCCGGCCGCAAAAGAAGGGGAAAAGGAAAAGCCGCCCAAACAAAAACTTTCAAAACTGGAGCAGCTCCAGCACCAGTTGGCGGAAGCCATCGTCAAAGAGGAATACGAAAAAGCCGCCAAGCTGCGCGACGAGATTCAAAAAATGCAGGCCCGCAATTCATAACGCTTTTTGAAATTATTTAAGGGATCTACACGAACTTCTCGCCTTTGCCAGAAAAGTTTCGCGTGTGGGGGGGCAGCGCGCATTCCTTTGCTGTCATTGTAGCGTTGGCTTTTCCAGTCACCTCGTATTGCCAGACAGTATCCCTCGACACCGGAAACATCAGCCGGCTCATCGCCGAAGGCGACGACCTTGCCCTGAAACTGTTCGACAACCAGAAAGCCCTTGAGAAATTTCAGGATGCGTTGGCCCTGGCGCCAAGCGATGACGAAGTTCTCTGGCGAATCAGTCGTTGTTATGTGGACATCGGCGAACATCTTCCTTCCACGACAGAGGCTGAGAAGGAGAAACAACTTGCAACCTACGAGAAGTCGCTGGACTTCGCGGAAAAAGCTGTGTCCCTCAACCCGAAGAATTCCATGGCGTACACACGTAGGGCGATCGCCAACGGGCGTATTGCGCTTTTTAAAGGAGTCTGGAGTGCGCTGGACTATGTAAAGCAGGCGAAGATGGATTGCGAGAAAGGCATCGAGTTGGATTCGAGCAATAATGCCGCCTATTATGTCCTGGGCCGAACACACGCCAAGGTAAGCGAAAAGCCGAGAATTGTGCGGTGGCCGCTTGGGTTGGGATGGGCAAGCGTGGAAGATGCGACGACGAACTACGAAAAAGCAATTTTGTTACGGCCCGATTTTATCATGTATCGGCTTGACGCTGCGCGCGCCTATATCGACCTTGACGAATATGACAAGGCGCGAGAGCATTTGTCCGTGATATCGTTGCTGCCTACGCAGGACGAGGACGACGACCAGTTCCGGCGGGAATCAAAAGTGCTGCTGGAAATGCTCAAGCAGAAATAGTTGTATTCGGTGGTTTATTACAAGCCCCGTGAGAGATCCACTCACGGGGCTTTTTCTTACGCTTTCGCAGATTGCCTTCGGGCCTGCCACAATTCTCCTATCCAGGCGCTGACGAACGCGATCACAAAACCGCCAAGAATCCACACATAAATCAATCCTGCGGATCTTATCGAAAACGACCTTCCCCAGAATCGGTCGAAAAGCAAGGCAAGCGTGAGTATATACACGATGGCTGAAATTGCCGGCTCAAGGATGGTCACGCCTTGCGAACGATAACCGATGTAAAAGCCGATGAGGGCAAGTCCGGCAAAAAGGCAGATACCTTTGGCAAGCTCATCGGTCCAACCGAACTGAGTCAAACCAAGGAGAAGATAGGAAGGCAGTAAATGGTAAACGACGTAGAAGCAGTATCCTAAGCCGACCCATTTCCAGTCGATTACCTTAAAAGGTCGAACGGAGGTTGAGTTTTCCATGTTAATTTCTTTCCCGTTTTATTATTCGAATGGCCCACCGTAATTCCACTTCTGAAGTTTTCCTCTCTCATCGATGATCAAACGGATGGTAGCGTATGGATATTTTTTTGACCGCGCATTCACACTGCAAACATTCGCTGAGGCTTCCACGGAATATGTTCCTTCTTCTGTTGATGCGATTTCGCCTGTCGGTGAATATCCGACAAATGACCCGCCTCCTCCCCCCAATGATTTCGGGAGGATCTTGTACTGACGCGCTGACCATGCGAGAACGTTGAGATCATTGATCATGAGGTCTTTGTTTCCCTGAACCGCCTGCGCATCTCGTAAACTCGTTGAGACCGCGCGCTGGGCGATGGCTGCAGGAATGGCAGGGATAACTGCAGAGAACGTTAACATGCCCCCCACAATAAGAATGAACGTCCAAAGGGTTCTTCTTCCCTCACCCTGATCCTGGAGCAAGCGTCGGTGCCGCCACCCAAAAAAGAACATCGTTGGGGCAACGACATAGATAATGAGAAAGTTTGCCAAAACGGCAAGACGCTCTCCTTGGGAAACGACGGCTGGCTGTTCGCCTGAGAATTTTGAAAGTCCGTCAGCAATGGTCAGTCCGGCAGCGATAATCCATGGAAAGGGAGTGAAGAAATATCGCTCATATAACGTATGAAGCTTGAACACGTGTTCAAAAACGAAGACCAGGAGTAACGTGGCTCCCGTGAGAGCGATGAGTACCTGGATAAATTCGGGGGAGAATTCCGCTCTCTTGACATCCGATTCAATTTTGGGATTCATGGTGTACTCCTTTCGCGGTGAGTGTATACCGCTCCTGGACCATCCCAGTCCTTCCATTGAAATTCTTGAACGCCGGGTCGCGGCCTTTGACGTACATTTCCTGGGCATCCAGCATGATCGCATCATCGGAGAGACTGCTCATGAAGATACGAAGACTGTCGCCGGGGTAGCCGGGCAGGTGAATGTTGTCACCGACCATGACGCGCGGATATCGTCGTTGAAATACTTGATGGAGTGTGGTCTTTTTTCCACCTTTTTGATTGTGGTACTCGTCAAGCACGGAAAGCAGAGTATCCGACACTTCAGCGGCGATAATTCCCCTGCCGATCATCTCACGAATACTGAGGAGCTTGTTGTGCTGCCAGTGGCTGGTTGTATCCATTCCAGTCCAAAACATTCCAAGTGCAGGCAAGGTAAGCAGCGTGATGATCCACACGATGGCTTGCGCCTTTTTACCGAATGGTGACCGCAAGGTATAGGCTATGAGCGCGAGGATGTAAATGGCGGCGACAATACCGGCCAAATTGAGATTGGGCCAAACATCCTGCGGGCTCCCGGGAAGAAAGAACGCTATAGTGACGAGGACGAGACCAACGATGAGCCAAAGGAACATCATAGGACCTCCCGTAAATTGTCAAAGAGGATTGGTAAGGAAAGCGGTAAGAGTGTACAAAGAAACTTACGGCTTGTCAACCCCACTGACACGATCAGTCATAATTCTAAGCTCTGAGGTTTGCTCCCGGCTTCTGAGTGCAACCGTAAGGCCGATGAGGAGATACAATGCCGCAGCGAAATACGGAAGAGTATTGTGGAACTCAAACAGCGCTCCCGAGGCGATAGGACCGGCCACCATGCATGCAGACAAGATGGACGAGAGAATCCCAAGCGTTTCTCCTTTTTTCTGCGGGTCGGCGCTCCCGGCCACTTCGCTCGTTATGACGACGCGGAGAATCGATTGTCCTGTGCCAAATAATACTAAGCTCAGGTAGAACAGTTGGAGAGATTTCAACGTCACCAGCAATGCGCCCAGCGTAAGAGCGGCAAACATTATCGGTTGCAGAGTGGACTCGCGAAAGAACCTCAGCCAGAACTTTTTGAGTAGGAGAGTCTGGTTAAGAGCAACAATAACGCCCACGCCCGTGAAAAGCATGCCCGTCACGAAGGAGTCAAACCCAAACACGTCGTTGACAAAAAGCGCAAAGATCGATTGTGAAGTGACAAAGGCAAGCATAAACAACATCCAGGAAAAATAGACAGGACGCAACTTGCTGTCGAGCAGCGCCCTGGCGAGTGGAGCAAGCGGATTAAAGTTCAGCGGTGTGCGGGCCTCGCGTTTGTTGTGAGTTTCCGGCAGAAAGTAATATGCCGTGACGGTGTTGGCGAGGGCCATTCCGCCGGCAATCCAAAACGGAAACGCATGAGAAACTTTACTCAGTACTCCGCCAAGAAGCGGGCCGAGCATAAAGCCGACGCCGAATGTTGCCCCTATGATGCCGAGGTTGGCGGTTCGTTCTTTGTCGTCCTCCGAAATATCGACGAGGTATCCCTGCGCAATCGTAAAATTTCCTGCCGCCAGGCCATCGATGACCCTGCCGAGGAACAACAACGGGATGGATGTCGCGCTAGCAAAGACAAACCACCCGATTGCAGTGGTGAACAGGCTGACGATAAGGACGGGCCTCCGGCCAATCCGATCCGACAATGCCCCCAACAATGGAGCGCTGAAAAACGAGCAAAGCGAAAAGGATGCAAACAAGGCGGTTATAACGAAGGGAGAAGCGCCGAATTCAGTGACGTAAAACGGAAGTATCGGGATGACCATGCCGAACCCAATGACGTCCACCAGAACGGTGAATATGATGATGAGCTTTTCTTTGCGCATAAAACAGTTTAGAGCAGAAGCGACGCATCTTGAAGGCATCTCTCCGATTGCTTTGAAGCAATCAAAGAGGTTGCGGTGCAGATGCGTCGCTTCTTTATTAAGCTAAGCAGATTTTTCCCAGAATGACAGGTTTCTGTGCCCCAGTGGCGCGTGGTACGTTCGACGGGTTTTCGGAAATTGTTTCGTTGGCGAGAACCGCGAAGAGGATGGCTTCCTTTGCGTCGGAAGAAAAGCCAATGTCTTCCGCCGGAAGGACGGGAATGGGCGAGAAGTACGACCGGAGTGCGCGCATGAGTGTTTTGTTGTGAACACCGCCGCCGCTGGCGATGACCTCGTCGATTTTATTTTTCGGCCGGACAAAACGGGTGTACTGGCCGTACACAGTACGGGCAGTGAGTTCCGTCGCTGTTGCGATGACGTCCTGTTTCGACTTGCCCCGCGATCTGCGGAGCACTTCGCTGACAAAACGCGCACCGAACAGTTCCCGACCCGTCGATTTTGGCGGAGCTTTTTTGAAATACTGCATTTTCATCATCCATTTCAGAACGTGAGGAAGCACTGAGCCGGATTCTGCAACTCTTCCTCCCGCGTCAAACGTTTGCCCGTAAAACCTTTTCATCAACGCATCCATGACCATGTTTGACGGTCCTGTATCGAATGCGATGACCTCGTCGAGTGAACAATTTTTTGGAAGCATCGTCATGTTGGCGATTCCGCCGAGATTGAGTAGAAGCCTTCCTTTCTGTTTTGACCGAAACACGACGTAGTCGAGATATGGAGCAAGAGGGGCACCTTGGCCGCCTGCGGCCATGTCGGCAGTTCGAAAATCTCCCACCGTAGGAATTCCCGTAAGTTGCGCAATGGAGGAAGGGTCGCCAATCTGCAGCGTTGAGCGAACATGTTTTCCGAAGAGCCGTTTTACGTCAGGAAGATGGTGCACCGTCTGACCGTGTGAACCGATGAGGTCGATCTCGCGTAAAGAAACATCGGCTTTGCGCGCAACTTTCTTCACGGCATCGGCAAAGAACTGGGCGATAAGAATATTCAACGAGCAGAGGATATCCACGCTTCCCTTCCCGGCAAGGGAGTTCTCAAGCACATACTCCCGTACTCCTTCGGGGTAGGAATAGGTATCGTACGCAATGAGCCGAAGACGCGTTGAGGTAGCATTGCCTGATATTTTCACGAGCGCCGCATCAATCCCGTCGACGGAGGTCCCCGAAATTAACCCAACAATTAATTTGGACTTTTTTCTCCGAAGTCGTGCCAAAAGTGTAATCATGTGTGGAAAATAGGAAAAATCAACCGTTTTTCATATGCTTGACTCAGGAAATCTATCACTGTATCTTAATGACGAGATAACCTTCCGAAATCCTGAGCAGACTTCAGAAGTCTACCTTTGAATACTGGTGAGATTTCGGAAGTCTCGCAATGAAACCTTCGGAAGGTCACGACACATGGCAGAGACAATCACACTGAAAGAGCTGCTTACTGAGCATACCCGGGAGGGTCTGCTGTATGAATCCATGCCCGACAAATGGGTACGCTGTTATGCGTGCGGGCACCGCTGCAAAATTCCGCCCGGCAAAGATGGCATCTGTCGCGTGCGTTTTAATCGAGACGGGAAACTCTTTGTTCCGTGGGGGTATGTCGGCGCGTTGCAGCTTGACCCTGTCGAGAAAAAGCCCTTTTTCCATGCGTACCCCGGCTCAAAGGCGCTAAGTTTTGGCATGCTGGGCTGTGATTATCATTGCGGATATTGCCAAAACTGGGTGACATCGCAAGCGCTTCGTGACCCTGTGGCGGGGTCGTCTCCGGATTTTATTTCTCCAGAAGAATTTATCGACCTTGCTCTGAAGAATAAAGCCAAAATTGTCACGAGCACGTACAACGAGCCCCTCATCACGAGCGAATGGGCCGTCGAGATTTTCAGAATGGCAAAGCAGGTTGGGCTTATCACTTCCTATGTCTCCAACGGAAACGGGACATCAGAAGTGCTTGAATATATCAAGCCGTGGGTGGACCTGTACAAAGTTGACCTGAAAGGTTTCAGGCAAAAAGAATACTCGCAGCTTGGCGGTGTACTTCAGAATGTCCTGGACACAATCAAAATGCTGCATGAACGCGGATTCTGGATGGAGATTGTCACACTGCTCGTACCGGGATTCAACGATTCGGAAGAGGAGTTGCGCGACATAGCATCTTTTTTGGCAGGAATTTCGCCCGACATCCCATGGCACGTGACGGCTTTTCACAAGGATTACAAGATGATCGACCCCGACAACACGCCGGTCTCAACGCTGATTCGCGCTGCGGAAATCGGATACAACGCCGGGCTCCGCTACGTTTATGCCGGAAATCTTCCTGGCCAGGTAGGCAAGTATGAGAACACGTTTTGCCCCTCGTGCCATGAAACACTTGTTGAACGTTGGGGCTTCCGTGTGGCAAAAAACGAAGTCAAGGACGGAAGTTGTTTCAAGTGCGGAACCACAATCCCCGGCAGATGGGGATAGTCTTTGTGATTCAATTTTTGAAAAGTCCGTCATTGTTTCTTAGCAATTCACGTACGAAGAAGCGTCCGTTGAAGTTGCTCGTCGAGACTCTCTTTATAAGCTGCTTTTTCGCGAGCCTCCACTGTGGGTCGTCAGAGCCGCCGGAGCTTCGCCAGGCGACAGCAACGATTACCTGGCAGCTTGCTGAATACAACTTCGAACGCTCGATGTTTCCTGCGGTGCTTCCGAACGGTACTCCGCGGCAATGGGTCAGTTACTACTTCTCTACCATGGGGTCGTCCGAACGTCTGCCCGATGAAGACCATGCGACGGAAGAAGACCACGAAATGGCGAGAGCGATGCGAATGCCCCTGTGGCCGTCAGGAATTGCGGTGGTTCACACGAAGCCCGACCCATCACGCGGAAAACAAATCGTTTTGAAATGGGACGACGCGAAAGGAATTGTCATCGTTGAAGCTTACCTGAATCCAAACAGCGGCCCTGAGTTTGTCCGGGAAATTGCCTTGCCAAAGGCAACATCGGTAAACGAATTGGGGCGTATTTCCGCCGAGAGTCAGATTGAAACTGGCGGCACGTTTCAGTCTTTCTGAGAACGGCGCGTTGAGTGAATCGCGGGTGATTTCAAGAAATAACGAATGCACAAACGACTAATCTTCACCGTCATTGCCATTGGTTTTATAGATTTGCGCGAGTTGCTCAGCCAGCCGGATTCACCCCTTCAATTCTTCCCCAGCTATCAAATGCTCAGACCCTTTATCGGCGACGTCATGGCGCACCGTTTTGGAGCCGCAAAACTGTTCGGCAATAAACAGTTCAGGGGAACCGTCGGGTCCGTCGTGCCTGTTCTCGGAACAGATTATCCCGGATTCATGCTTCAGGCGAGCGTCGGGGCATCTGTGCATGCCCAGCTGGATCTTGAACAGAGCATCAGCCTCATGAGCACCGAATTCGTAATCGATTTTTTCCTTCTCGACGCGCTCGTGCATGAATCAACGATTATCCGACTGGGTGTAAGCCACACAAGCCATCATCTGGGTGACAATGCGCTTGCCCGTCTCAACGCAAAACCATTGGATTACAGCAGGGACTATCTTCAGCTTTTTTTTGTCCACATGTTCTCACCCGTTCGGCTCTATACCGGGACGCAGTATTCGTACAACTTTGTCGCGGGTTCACCGATTCACAAACCATGGTGGATCCAAACCGGAGTTGACGCTGAATTGTTCTCTTTTGGCCCTGGTTTTGTGGTTTATGCGGGAAGCGACTTCAAGTTTCGCCAGGAAGTGAGTTTCGCCTCAACGCAGAGGTTTGAGCTGGGATTTCTCTGGCCGTCGACCAATGGCAGAAATCTGCGGTTCTCGCTTGCACACCAAACGGGCGTAGATGAACGGGGCCAGTTTTACGCAGAGCATATCCAATGGAATAGCATCGGCGTCGCGATCGGGCTTTAAAAACATTATGCGCTCCGGCCAGCCCGAAATATGAAACCATGAAGCCACAATTGGTCGTCATAACCCTTGGTGCGGTGGCGGGGATTTTTGGAGGAAGGTATTTTGAAATCAGCGCCCTTGGAACGTTCGGTCTCGTCATTGTTGGAATGTTCTCAGCGTTATTTCTCTACAGGTTCTTTACGAAGCGGACGGGAGTTTGATCTCCTTGAGAAATGATCGCCTGTCCCTTATCTTGATCAAGCCTCATCCAATTCATCAATTCGACGCATTCTCATAAGCGAGGTATTTCGCGTGGCCACTCTAACCCATCTCGTTACTCCCGAAAAAAAAGTGACGAGCTACGAGACGGCATTGCATAATTTCGACGTTGCAGCAGGAAAAATCGAACTCGACCGCGACATCGCTCATCTTCTCAAATCGCCCGACCGCGAGCTGAGGGTAGAGCTTCCATTGATGCGGGACACCGGGAGGCTGGAAGTTTTGGTGGGTTATCGAGTCCAGCACAACAACGCGCGCGGGCCCAACAAAGGCGGGCTGCGGTATCACCCTGACGTGGATTTGGACGAAGTGCGCGCTCTGGCAGCGCTCATGACCTGGAAGACAGCCGTGGTCGATGTCCCCTTTGGCGGTGCCAAGGGAGGCATCACATGCGACCCTGCGAAACTTTCCATCAACGAGCTCGAAAAACTCACAAGAATCTTTACCTCGAAAATCGATTGCGTGATTGGCCCGAACGAGGATATTCCGGCGCCGGATGTCAACACGAATGCACAAGTTATGTCCTGGCTGATGGACGAATACAGCAAGCGACACGGGTTTTCTCCGGCGTGCGTGACCGGTAAGCCTGTCGACCTTCTGGGATCCTATGGACGTGAAGAAGCAACGGGCAGGGGTGTCGTCATAGTTTTTCGCGAGGCGGCAAAGTCCAATAAAATCGATTTCAAAAAATCGACCGTTGCCATTCAGGGTTTTGGCAACGTCGGTTCAAACACGGCGAAGATTCTCCACGACATGGGAGTCAGGGTGATCGCGGTGAGCGATGCCAAAAGCGGGATTTACAACGCGAAAGGAATCAACATTTCGGAAGTGATTACCCATGTAAAGAAAAATCGTGTTCTCTCCGGATTCCCGAAGTGTGAAGAGATCACAAACGCCGAATTGCTGGAGCTTGAATGCGATGTCCTCATACCGGCCGCTCTCGATAACCAGATTCACAAAGGGAACGCAGAATACGTGAAAGCAAAGATGATTGTTGAAGGTGCAAACAGTCCGACGACGTTTGAAGCGGATGAGATTCTGGAGAAAAAAGGTATTCCCGTCATACCGGATATCCTTGCAAATGCCGGAGGCGTCACGGTATCGTATTTCGAATGGGCGCAAAACCTTCAGCAGTTTCGGTGGGATATCGAGCGCGTCAACGATGAGCTCGAGAAGGTCATGGTGCGGTCCTATCACGACGTGGAAGCAATGAGCCGAAAACACAAGGTCTCCATGCGGATCGGCGCCTTTATTCTGGCCGTTGACCGCGTCGCAAGAGCAACAAAATTACGGGGCTACTAAGAAGGAAACTGGATGTCGAACATCAAAAACACTCACGACGCAGCGCGATTGCTGGGTAGATTTCATCTTTGGCTTGGTGTTTTGTTTCTCATCGGCTGTTCTTCGCAGCCCGCCCAGAAGGATGGCTCAGGGGAAAAACCAGATATAACGATCCAGGTTGGCAGCCTGAATCTCTCCAGCTACAATAAAAGGATCGAAAGAACAGAGCTGAGAAAACTGTCCGGCATTTTGAAAAAAGAACAGATTGAAGTCCTCGCGGTCCAGGGGATTACACGTTACCCCGGTGTTGACACCCGTGCTGATTTTGTCAATGAGCTCGCAAAAATGGCAGACCTGAACAGTGCATTTGGCGAAATGGTGAACAACTCGGGGCGTCAAATGGGAAACGCCGTGTTCAGCTCCTACCCGATTCGCTCGAAATTCAACCAGTCATTTGAAAAAGTGAAATCTGCAAAATTTGAAGCAGCCCTGCAGGCTGTCATAGACGGAGGAACGCGGGAGGTTCATGTCGTGGCCGCACAATTGCCAAAGAGCTCTCTTGAAGACCAGATCTCCTGCATTGCAGCCGTCTCTTCGTCGATCAAATCCGAAAAAAGTCAGGCTGTGATTCTCACAGGCAATCTTCCAACATCAAAAAGAGCACTCAGTGGAAGCGGTTTTGAAGATTCGCACGCGAGAAGTGCCGCCAACCCCGAAAACCGCATCTGGTATGTGTCGAACGAGGCGCTCAAGTTGATCTCAACACGTTCGGTGGAAACCGAATTCGGCCCGATGATCGTCGCAAAATTCGGACTTTTCCGTCAGCAACTGCCGTAGAGTCCTTCTCATTCCTTCGAAAGTAACCGTGAAAAAGGAAATCCTATGAAGATCAACATCTTCCGCTCTGTTCTCGTGTCATTTTTTTGCATCCTCTCATTGCTCATCGGCATGATGATTGGTTCTCGTACGACGCCGCTGCGAAGTGTTGAAGGCGCCGAATTTCTTATCGGATTAAGCTTCACGCCAGCAGAGCGTGATTCCATGCTGGAAGGCTTACAGGAAAACCTCAAGAATTTTGAAAACCTCCGGAAGGAATCGCTTCCCAACAGCGTCATCCCGGCAATTCTTTTCAACCCGATTCCCGTCGGGATGAAAACTGAGACACATCGGAAGCCATTTAAAATGAGCGCGACAGAAAAAGTCGATATGCCGAAGAATATCGAAGACCTCGCATTTTACTCTATTGGACAACTTGCTGAGCTTGTGCGAACGCGAAAAGTAACGTCGACTCAGTTAACGAAGATGTATCTCGATAGGCTAAAGAAATATGGTCCCAAACTCGAATGTGTGATCACCTTGACAGAAGAACTTGCATTGAAACAGGCTCAGCGGGCGGACAATGAAGTCCGTGCCGGCAGGTATCGGGGTCCTCTTCACGGTATTCCCTACGGAGCGAAGGATTTGCTCGCGGTGAAAGGATACAAAACGACGTGGGGTTCCGTGCCTTACAAAGAACAGGTTATTGACGAGGATGCGACTGTTATTAAGAAACTGGAAGAGGCGGGCGCCGTGCTTGTCGCGAAGCTGACACTCGGCGAGCTCGCCTGGGGTGACGTGTGGTTTGGCGGGATGACGCGAAACCCGTGGAACTTCAAGCAAGGCTCGAGCGGATCATCTGCCGGCTCTGCCTCGGCGACAGCAGCCGGGCTTGTTGCGTTTGCAATTGGCAGTGAGACGTGGGGATCCATCGTCTCTCCGTCGACACGATGCGGGACCACCGGATTGCGTCCCACCTATGGCCGGGTCAGCCGCGCAGGTGCGATGGCACTCAGCTGGTCGATGGACAAACTGGGGCCGATCTGCCGCAGTGTCGAGGATTGCGCGATTGTCTTCAATGCGCTCTATGGGCCCGACGAAAAGGACCAGACTGTGTACGATGTGCCTTTTAACTATGATCCGATCGTGAGTTTGAAGGGAATGCAAATCGGCTACCTCAAAACAGCCTTCGACAGCGTGAGGAACAACAAAGCCAACAGTGATTCTGTTTTGACCGTCCTGCGGCTGCTTGGCGCTACCCTCATACCATTTGAATTGCCAAAGCGTCCGATTGACGATATGTCGATTATCCTCAGCGCAGAAGCTGCGGCAGCGTTTGATGAACTCACGCGCAGTGGTAAGGACGACCAGCTTGTCCGCCAGATCAAAAACGCCTGGCCCAACGTGTTCCGCACTTCAAGGTTTATCCCGGCCGTCGAATACATTCAGGCGAATCGCATTCGGACGCTGGCGATTCAGGACATGAGCAGCATTATGAAGAATTTCGAAGTGTATGTCGCTCCTTCCTTCGGCGATAACTTGCTTCTGACGAATCTTACGGGCCATCCGTGTGTTGTTCTTCCAAATGGTTTCACAACAGAGGGTACGCCGACGAGTATCACGTTCACGGGGCAATTGTTCAGCGAAGGAAAATTGCTCGCCGTCGCAAAGAAGTATCAGGACGCAACAGATTTTCATTTGAAACATCCGAAGCTCGATGAGAAATAAAACTTTGCACGCCGAAATTCTCGAAATGAAGCAACCAGAGTGACCTGAAGCACACTGCTGCACACACAGCCCATCGTTAAGTCTTCCGACTTTCCTCAAAAGCCCTTCAAAACGATATAAAACGAACACTCAGTATTTCTACCTAGGGTGGATTACAGTAAACATAGTATTGACTACGCCTACGTCGAAAAGTATATTCGTCCGCGCTGGGAGGCAGTCACATTCAGACATCCAGCCTGATTTCATTCACTTGTGAGAAAGAAGTTGCAGGGGACAAATCCCATTTGTCCCAAATTCGTTGACCGTACATCTTTACACCACCAGCATGGAGGCTACCATGTCAAATCGTTTTCACGTTCTCGTTTTCTTTTTGCTCTCGCTCTCTCTTCATTCCTTCGTGTTCGCTCAGGGTCCGGGGGTGATTTCCTATCAGGGGGTTTTGACGGACACGAACGGCGTTGCAAAACCGGATGGCAGTTATGATTTTACCTTTCAGTTCTACTCATCGGCGACCGGCGGCACGGCGCTTTGGACTGAAACGAAATCATTGGCTCTGCGCAAAGGGCTCTTTGTAACAATGTTGGGCGATCAAACGGCATTTCCTGATTCCGTGAGATTCGACAAAGCATATTGGCTGAACCTTCAGGTCGGACCTGAGGTTCTCGTACCGAGGATCCGGCTCGGTGCAGTTGGCTTTGCATTCTATGCCCTGCGTGCGGATACGGCGAAATTCGCATTCACCTCGATCGTTGGCGCAAATTCTGTCGTGACATCTTCAATCCAGGACGGGGCCATAACGTCCGCGAAACTTGGCGATAATGCAGTCACAGGAGTCAAGCTTGCGAACGACGCGGTGACGAGCTCGAAAATTGCAGACGGTACGATCACAACCGCTGACGTGGCGGCTAATTTCAAGGCCCCATTGGCTGATACAGCTTCCTATGCGTTCGCATCCATTGTAGGAAGCAATTCTGTCGGTACGGGGGCAATCCAGGACCAGGCAGTAACCAGTGCAAAGATTTTCGATGGGACAATCCAACGCGCCGACGTTATCTCTGACTTTAAGTCGCCGAAAGCCGACACGGCTGATATTGCGCTTGCGGCTCTGAGCGCTGTTCCTTCAGGCAGTGCAGGCGGAGATTTGACAGGAAGTTTCCCGAATCCGACAATCGCCCCGGCCTCAGTCACAACGGCAAAAATCGCCGACAATGCGGTAACGAGCGACAAGATTGTTGATGGTGCAATCACAAGTGCGGAGCTCGCCGATGGAGCAGTGACGGACGGCAAAATTACGGGCCTGAGCTCCTCTAAGCTGACCGGGGCACTGCCAGCTCTCGATGGCTCGGCCCTGACGAACATAACAGCCTCTGCTCTTGGAATCAATTCTGTTGACAGCACAAACATTAAAGATGCATCGATCAGCACGGCGGATTTGAGGGACGGCTCCATCACCAACGCAAAGATTGCGGAAGGGATAAGCGCCTCCAAGCTTACTGGACCATTGCCGGGACTCGATGGTTCCGCGTTAACGAACGTGAGCAGCAGTTCGCTCGCCGCCGGTACATATGCCAATCAATACAGTTTCACGAATGCGTTAAACAGTTTTACCGGCAGCTTTAGTGGCGACGGATCTGCATTGACAAACCTCAATGCCAGCAATCTGACAGGTGGAACGTATGCCAACGACTACACTTTCTCAAGCGAGTCGAACAGTTTCACAGGCAGCGGTGCAGGCTTGACAGGCCTAAACGCCACAAGCTTGTCGAACGGAACCGTTGACGACGCCAGGCTTTCTTTGAACGTGACAAAGGCAGGTAATTCGTTCAATGGCGCCAACCAACTGGTGCAACTTACGAGCCTCGGAAAACTCCCCGCGCTGGACGGCTCAGCATTAACGGGGGTGAGCGCGGGTTCACTGGCAGGAGGCACCTATGGAAATGTTTACACATTCTCCAACGAATCAAACAGCTTTACAGGAAGCGGCGCGGGTTTGACGAGTCTTAACGCGGCAAATCTGTCGAGCGGAACCCTGGACGATGCAAGGCTTTCATCGAACGTGACAAAAGCTGGCAATACCTTCAACGGTGCCGACCAATTGGTGCAACTTACGAGCCTCGGTAAATTGCCGGCACTTGACGGCTCAGCTTTAACCTTTGTAAGCGCGAGTTCACTGGCAAGCGGGACCTATGCCAACAATTATACATTCTCGAGTTCTTCCAACAGTTTTACCGGCAACGGCTCGGGTTTAACCAATCTTGACCCCGCCAACCTTTCTGCGGTAGTCCCTGTCAGCAAAGGTGGAACAGGTTCAGACACGGTGAACTTTGTCGACTTGACGACAACTCAGACCATAACAGTTCCAAAAATCTATGCCCCGGTGGAAAATGTGTCAGGACTTGTTGTCCGCCAGTCTGAAGCGATCGACGAAATAATGGCCGACCCTTTCAAGGTGACAAGCTCTGATGGTGAATTGGACTATTTCAGGGTAACGCCTGACGGCCAAATTGCAGGTGACGCGTTGTTTCTGACAAACCTCAATGCAGGCCAACTCGCCTTTGGTACAATTCCCGACGGCAGGTTGGTAGGCGAATACTCTACCGT
>JACPSI010000142.1 GCA_016193365.1 Ignavibacteriales bacterium | reverse complement strand
GCCACGGAACGGTTGATGCAGAAGAATTCTTTTCCGCCGACAACCTTCCTTGTCACTAATGCCAGATCTCCTCCATACTGGAAGGTGTGGAGAAGCGCTTCGAGAAGGGCGAAGAAGACGATCGGGGTCAAACACACGATCGCGAAAAAGAGGATCCTTTTCCGCGGAGAAAATGGAAAGTTTTCGGCTGTCATTGTTCTCAACGGAGTTCGTGACGTAGACGTGTTAAGAGATCACGCGCAGGAGAATATCCGGGGTTGGCTGCCAGCACTTGCTCAAGCTCAGCAGTTGCTTCTCGTGGATGGCCCATGCGCACGTGAGAGAACGCGAGGAGATAACCTGCTTCTGAACGCTGTTGCAGATTTTCCGCCAATTTTTTCGCCTCTTCAAAAAGAGCAGCTGCCTCCTGCATATTCCCCTCTTGTGCTGCAAGGGCGCCGAGTTGCTTTGACGCGAAGAACGTCTTTTCCAGATTCATTGATTTCCAAAGATGATGTCGGGCTTTCAAGAAGTCCTTTTGCATGAGGTACAATTGAGCGGACCGAAGGTGTGCCGAGACACTCAACGGTAATTGGCTGAGAATCGCCCGGTATTCTGCGAGAGCTTTATACAATTCTCGTTTCGCAGCGTAGAGTTCAGCAGCTTTGACATGAGCTTCCTCCCATCCAATTGTTGCTCTCACCATTTCATCGATGATACTGTCAATGGTGTCTGTCCTGGAAAAACGCTTGTGTGGTTCTGCGTTCGACGCGAAAGGCCACGATGAGGTCAGGATTTCCACGCGGCGTTCAGCGGCTCGTTCGTCGAGTTCGCTTGCACTGCGTTCCATCCAAAGATCGGCATCCTTCAAACGATGTGCTCGTTCCCATTCCTCGGATGTTCCCAAAAGGAAGCCCTCCTTCATTGTCTCCGCATAAATTCTCGCTAAGAGAAAATTACCATACAGTCGTGGATGTAAATGCTCCAGAAAAAGTTCTTTTCCAGCAATCGAGTCCGGTGAGGACGCGGCAAAAGCAGTCTCGACGTCGGCAACAAAAACAGATTTCCCGTTTGCCCGATCTCGTATTATTTTGTTGAAATCCGTGCTTGCGCGAAATCGCAACTGATCAAAATCCGTCGCCCTTATGTAGTGCGCTTTCGCTTCATGCTTTCGCCTCAAGGTATCCAGACACTGTGCTTTCAAGAAGTGGGCATCGGCTCTCAAGCTGTCGATGGATATCGCCGAGTCGCAGGCAGAAAGGGCCTGCAAAAAACGGCCTGACCGAACATGTTCATCCGCAGTGGATAAGAATCGTAGAAATTTCTCCCGGTTTTCCGCCGTGACTTCAGGGTCAAAATTCGACACAAAAGGTTTCCGATTCCTCAAGTTTGACGCTTGGGTACCGAGCACCAGCGGGACTTTATGTTTTGCACATTGCTCGACGAGTTCCGACAAATTCCGCTCAAAATTTTTGAGGCACAGCGAGTACTGAGGACTTCCATACGGCACATACTGACCGAGAGCCAGCCGCTCCATCATCGTGCCGGCGTCGAGAAGGGCAGAATCGGCGGAGAATGAGAAAACAACACTTCGGATGATGTTCTTGATGAAATGGAAAAGTCGAAGATGGACAAGCTGTAGGTATGTTTTGATCATCCAGCGTGACCCCCCCAGGGTCTCGACAGAAGAGATGCCGAGGGCACCATAGAATTCATTATGTCCATCGTACACGATCAGGAGGTCCGGCTGGAACTCAAAAAGTTCATTTGCAATGTCGTTGACAGTGTAACTGTTCGTCGCCGTCATTCCGAGGTTGATGATTTCAATGTTCTTTTCCGGAAAGAGTTTTTGTAATCTCTCCCGCAAAAAAGTTGAAAACGACCCGACAAATCCATACGGAAATCCAACGGTCGTGGAACCGCCCAGCGAAAAAATCCGGATTGTCCCTTCAGGTTTTTGAGGCAGGAAAAAATCGTTAGAGGTATTCGGCGTGAACTGAACGCGTGAAAAATATCGCCCCTTCACGTCGGGATTCAACGTGAGATAAGTCTTCCTTGCGATATCCTGAGGAATGAAGAGTGAAAGATTTGGACCGTAGTCAATTGATCGAAGGAAGAGTTCAAGGCAAACAAGGAAGACGAACGGAAGGGAAATCATAACGGCGAAAAAGATTCGCCTCTTCCCGGGGGAAAGTGGCTGAGGTTCGCGTTTTCGTTGTGCCATTGTCTTCTTCAGCTGATTTCGAATGCGTGTCGTCAAATATATCACTAAATGCTGAAAAATCGGCACACTGTCTCGCTCAGTTTATGTGTTTTCTTTTGAAATTCGGGGTGCTTTTGGATATATTAATCAAACAACGAATAGACAAAACGTATGTCGAACCTTGGTAAATTCCTTTACCGTTGGTGGATGAAATTCGCTCACGTGTTGGCTGTTGTCAACACCACCGTGCTCCTTTCTCTCGTGTATTTTTTCTTGATAGGACCATTTTCGCTTGTCGTGCGGCTCTTTGGGGGGGACCTCATGAAACATCGGCTCGGCAGTTCAAAGTCATTCTGGGTACCAAAAGAAGAAGTGCTGCATACACCAGAGCAGTCCAGCCATCAGTTCTAATCGATGAACATTCTCGGCATCTCCTGCTTTTACCACGACGCCGCTGCGGCGATCCTTCAGGACGGAAACCTCGTAGCCGCCGCCCAGGAAGAACGCTTCACACGCAAGAAACACGACCAAAGTTTTCCTAAGAATGCGATTCAGTTTTGCCTTGACTACGCCAATGTCAAAACGGCAGACCTGGAGTACGTGGTTTTCTACGATAAACCGTTTACAAAATTTGACCGGATACTTCAAACGTACATCGCAACATTTCCCAAAGGACTGCTTTCTTTCCTCAAAGCAATGCCGGTGTGGATCAAGGAAAAGATATGGATTCCGCAGCTCATTCGGACCGACTTAGCCTACGAGGGACGGATCTTTTTCGCAGAGCACCACATGTCACATGCTGCGAGCGCATTTCTTGTCTCCCCGTTTGAAGAAGCGGCGATTCTCACCACGGATGGAGTGGGGGAGTGGGATACCACAACTTACGGCTTCGGAAAAGGGAACGACATACAGCTGACGCATAGTATTCGTTTTCCGCACTCGCTCGGCCTGTTGTATTCAGCTTTCACATATTATCTTGGCTTCAAAGTCAATAGTGCCGAATACAAGGTCATGGGATTGGCTCCATATGGCGAACCGAGATTTGCTGATCTCATGTTGAAAGAACTTGTTCATGTCCAGGAGGACGGGAGCTTCCGGTTGCACATGAAGTACTTTAGCTATGAATATGGCCTGAGGATGGTCGGTAACAGGTTTACCGGATTGTTCAGGGAGCCAGTTCGAGAGCCGGAATCACAGCTTACCCAATTTCACAAGGACGTTGCGGCTTCGCTGCAAAAAGTCACGGACCTGATTATGGTCAACATGGCCCGGCATGTGGAACGGGAGACGAAGATGAAGCATCTCTGCATGGCGGGCGGGGTTGCACTCAATTGCGTATCCAACAGCAAGATTCTAGAGAGTACTTCTTTTCACGATGTTTTCGTGCAGCCCGCGGCTGGGGATGCCGGTGGATCGGTGGGGGCTGCCTTCTATGCTTACAACACAGTGCTTGGCTATCCCCGCACGTATGCGATGAACAATGCTTTCTTGGGGCCGGAGTTCTCTGATGAACACATCGGGACATTCCTCGCCGGAAAGAATGTCCAGTTTCGGAAACGTGAAAGACGTCAGCTCGTGGAAGAAACTGCGAAGTTCATTGCAGACCAAAAAGTTGTGGGTTGGTTTCAAGGGAGAATGGAATTTGGCCCGAGAGCGCTGGGAAGCCGCAGCATCATTGCGGACGCCCGGAACCCGAAAAACCAATCGATTGTGAACCTTAAGATCAAATTCCGTGAGAGCTTCAGGCCTTTTGCACCGACAGTCCTCGAGGAACGGACGAAGGAGTATTTTGAATTTGACCGACCGAGCCCGTATATGCTTTTTGTTGCAAACGTTCGCAATGATAAAAGAATCATTCCCGCCGTCACACACGTCGACGGTTCTGCCCGACTTCAAACTATTTCCCGAAATCAGCACCCGTTGTATTACGACCTGATCGCGGAATTTGAAAGGCAAACAGGATGCCCCGTCATTATCAACACTTCTTTTAATGTTCGCGGTGAACCGATCGTTTGTTCTCCTGAGGACGCTTGGAGGTGCTTCATGCGTACGGAAATGGATTGTCTTGTGATGGGAAGCTACATTCTGGAAAAAGGAAAGCTCGGATCATACAAGGAAGAAGTCATGGAGGAGCATTTTGAACTCGACTAAACGGACATGGGCAGACTAAAAAATCTTAAGAGCAAACTCGCAATTTTTGGTGAGTTGTGGATGTTCATGAAAGTCCGCAAGAAGTGGTGGCTGGGTCCGATAATTTTTGTGCTGCTTTTCCTCGGATTATTCATCATCTTGACACAGGGTTCAGCGCTGGCGCCGTTTATCTATACATTGTTCTAACCTGCTAGGAATGCTCTCATCCGTTTTTCCCAGAGTTCCGTCAGCCGCATTGGTTTTGCTTGCCGGCTTTTTTTGCGTGTCGCTGGAAGTGCTTTCACAAAGCAACTCGGACAGCGTTGCCATAACATTTCGCTATTATGGAAATCCTGCCACGAACACGTATGTCCCCGGCCAGTTCAACAATTGGGGTTCGAATAGTGGTGGGGTTATTTCGCCGGGCGATCCATCTCAAATGATTTATGATGGAACTATTGGCTGTTGGATAAAGACATATACGTTCAACATACATGCACCTGGAGATGTGAACAGAAATCTTGGCGATTCAGTGTATCAGTATAAATTCAATTCCGGCGGCTGCAATACATGCTGGTTTTCCGACCCACTCAACCCCGAAACAAATCCAAACGACAATAATAATTCCGTCCTTCGGTTGACGGGTCTTTTCTGGTTTGAATTCTACGGCACTGAATCAAATAACCAAATAACGAGAATTACCGTCGGACTCGTTCATGCCAACAGCGACACAATTGCTTCTATAACCTATTCTACCGGGGCGACGCAGACCTCACAATTGACGACTTTTGATGTCAAAAGCTCCTACAACGAGAGCAAACGAACTCTGGATTTCAACCTTCCTACAGCCATCGCAAAAGGAGATTACGTGAGGTTGGTGGCACACAACCAGAGGGGGGACTCTGTTGTGTTCACACGAGGCGGGATTGTCGTGCAAACGATGCCTTTACCGTCGTACGCAAAACACGGCGTGACTCTTGCAAGCGGGTCGAATGATTCAACCACGTTCCGCCTTGAAGTTCCGGGAAAAACGTATGTGCTTCTTCGCGTTGCGCCCTCGGGCCAAAACCCGCAGACGGTGGCTCCGATCATCATGAGAAAAAGCCCTTCTTCAAACAATTGGTGGACCAACGTCAAGTTGTCCGCAGGCACATATGAGTATCTTTACGAGTTTGAAAACGGAGCCAAAGTTTTTGACCCCTGGGGGCGCTGGAACGGCACCAACGGAAGCCGATTTACGGAGGGGCCGTCCGGGCTCTCGGCGGACGATTACGAATGGCAAACAGTCGGTTTTCAGAGGCCGCCTCCGAATAGGCTCATCATTTACGAGCTCAACATCGCTGAATTTGCGGGGACATCGACAACTCCCGGAACCTTCAGTGACCTCATCGCCACCCTCCCTTACCTGGATTCTCTCGGTATCAATGCGATCGAAGTCATGCCGGTCAACGATTACGGTGGTGTCGGACTTTCGGGATTCTCGTGGGGTTACGACCTCAATTCATATTTTGCATTAGAGCCTGCGTATGGAACGCCCTATGACTTTAAGGCCTTGGTCGACGCGGCGCATGCTCTGGGAATCGCGGTTATTGTCGACGTTGTTTTTAACCACCTTAATGACACAAGTCCGCTGTGGCAGATGTCACCGGACACCGCACAAAACCCGTATTTCAAGAATCCGGCAGACAGGAGACCGCTCGAGGATGGACTGGTTTTTTTCAAGGACCTTGACCATTGGACAAACGAAACACAGGAACTTGTCTACAACGCCTTGAAAATGTGGATCGATGAGTACAAGGTCGACGGGTTCCGCTACGATTACACACAAGGAATTGGATGGACTCCACAGGACACGACGAAAGGGATTCTTGGATGGTCACGCAGAATTTTTCACGAATACGGAGGCAGCGTTTATCAGATTGCCGAACATCTGCCGGATAATCCGGCGCTCCTTTTTCACGGAAAACTTACCGGTTCATGGCACGACAGTTTTCGCGACGAGATATTCAGAGATCTTATTCCCGGCCAAAAACCTGCACTGACGACAATTGAAGATCTCGTCCTCGATCTTAACACATATTTTGGGAATGACGATCCTTTCCAGTCGACGCGTTATTTTACGAGAGTTGGGCCTGTGAATGCTACGGTCACCCATGACGAGTTATCCTTGATTTTCGAGATGACGAATTACCAGGGAGTTTCTCTACAAGATGCTCTCGAGCGGGACAAGCTCTATGCAACATTTATGTTCACGTCTTTAGGGATTCCGATGCTTTGGGAAGGCATGGAGATCGGCCAGTCCAGGGGTTGGTCGAGCGATGGACTAAAACTGACGTACAGGCCAGTAGATTGGAGTCTCCTTCAGACGTCACGCGGAATTAATCATTTTCGTTATTACAGGCCGCTTATCCGTCAGCGTCTGCACAATCCAGCGCTGTATGATGGAGTACTTGTAAAGTCGCTGTATCGGAACGAAGCAACGAGGTCGTTGGCGTGGGGGTTCATTGATACAACCACAGGGTCGAAAGTAATGGTGGTGGCTAACCTCTCAGCAACCCAACAGACCTTGAGCGCGGTGCGCTGGCTTGGACAGGAAACATGGTACGATGTCTTTGATCAAAGCGTATTGAATGTGTTAGCCGATTCAGTTTTCGATTTCAGCATTCCAGCATACACTGCGAAAGTCTATGCAAACAAGAGCAACGAAGAGTTAGGGATTATTACCGACGTTGTGGAGTACGTTACGGAATCTCCGAAAACTTTTTTGCTTCATCAAAATTATCCCAATCCCTTCAATCCCTCCACGACCATCAGTTATGATGTTCCAAAAGCCGGGAATGTGAGCCTGAAGGTCTACAGTCTCCTCGGTGAAGAAGTCGCGTCGCTCGCAGAGGGTGTACAACAAGCCGGAACCCACTCTCTGCGCTGGGATGGACGGGACAAAAATGGCGTCGCATTGTCCAGCGGAGTGTACTTTGTGCGCTTGAGTGCTCGAGATTATGTGGACGTCATAAAGATTCTTTACATGAAGTGACAGAGAGCAGTCTTTGGCGAAATCAAGGTTTTTGTTCCTTGTTTGCGGCGTTTTTGGGAAAACACTCTTCCTTTCTGGTCAGCCAACCATGCAACCGGGCGGCATCCAGTTTACGTATTGCGGCGAGGGAGAAAAAGTCGTCGTGGCCGGAGATTTCAATCAGTGGCAGAAGAATGCAGATGTTTTGGAAAAGGACAGCTCTGGATGCTGGAACATCGTCAGAAAAATCCGGCCGGGAATATATCAATACAAATTCGTTGTCGATGATACATTGTGGGTCGTCGATTCAAGAAACCCCATCCAGGTTGCAAACTACAATAACAGTGGGTTCAATTCGGTCGTAACCGTCAAGGATGACGGGACGGTCGTTCTTGAATCCTACAGAGAGGTGAGACATACCACCATGAGCGCTGAATACCCGAGAAACGGAAAAACATTATACCTGAACATCATCTGGCACCAGCACCAGCCGCTCTACCTTGACCCCGCGTCAGACCAACTTCAAGGCCCTTGGGTGCGAACGCACGGAACCAAGGACTACTACGATATGGCGGGTATGGTCGAGAAATACCCCAATATTCATTTCAATGTCAACCTCACCTCGTCGTTGTTGTTTCAACTGGAGCAGTATTATGTCGAGCGACTGAAACCGTTTGTTGATGTCCGCAAGAACGCGGTCGACGCCAAAAAATACTTTGCCACATTTGTCGGCAAGACTGACCCCTGGATCGACCTTGCGCTTAAAGACACGAGGAGGTTCAACGACGTCGACAGGACGTTCTTATTGACGAATGTCTGGAATGCTTTCGGCATTAGTGAAGTGATGATGAACCGGTTTCCCGAATACAAGAAGCTCAAAGAGAAATTCGGCTCGATGGGTGTCAACGGGTTGTCGGAGCAGGATATGCGGGAAATCAAGTTTTGGTTTTATCTCGCAAACTTCGACCCCGACTTCCTGGAAAGCAAAGTAAAGCTTGCCACGGGAGTGACTGTTGATGTCACAGACCTCATTCAGAAACACCCGGACGGCACATACACATTGAAGCGAACCATCGAAGAAAAGGACTGTAATCGAATTGTTGCCGAAACATACAAAATTCTTTCGGCCATCGTGCCGATACACAAGAAGCTGATGTATCATCCGGCAACATTCAAAGGACAAATCGAGGTCATCACAACCCCTTTTTTTCATCCCATTTTGCCGCTTATTTACGACAGCGACCTTGCGAGACTCTGCCAGCCGAACGACGCTATGCCTTCCCGGTTTCATTTTCCGGAGGATGCCGAGGCGCAGGTTTCCAAGGCCGTTTCCTATTACAAGCAGATGTTCGGATCGTCTCCTGCGGGCATGTGGCCGGCAGAGGGGTCTGTTGCTCATGACCTTATTCCTGTTTTTGCAAGACAAGGAATTCGATGGATCGCAACGGATGAGAAAATCCTCGCCCGTTCAAAACCATCCGGCCAGCCGAAGTACTATCCTTATTCTCTTACAACCGGCCATGGGTCGAATGAGTCAGCGGTGGTTGTCTTTCGCGATACAGAGTTGTCGGACAAGATTGGATTTGTGTATCAGAATTACGGCGGTGAAGACGCAGCCGATGACTTTGCCCGTCACGTCCTGGGGTACGCACCCTCGGTGAATGAACCGGACAGACTGTTGACCGTTATCCTTGACGGCGAGAACGCGTGGGAGTGGTACAAGCACGACAACGACGGCAAGCAATTCCAGCATACTTTGTACCGAAAATTGTCGAAGCTGTTCGAAACCCGGCAAGTCGTAACAGTGACGGTGACAGAGTACATCAGAGGAAACCCGAAGCGAGGAATTCCGCCTCATCCTCCGGAAAACATGCCGAAGCTTGAATGGTTGTGGCCCGGCTCCTGGATCAATGCGAATTACGACACATGGATTGGTGAAGACGAGGAGAATCGCGCATGGGAGTATCTCTTAACAGCGCGAAAGGATCTCGAACACTCGGGACTTAAGAAACCTGACCCGAAATCAAGGGAACCAAAGACAGGTACGAAACAATGGTTTGGCTATAAAGCGTGGGAATCAATGTACGCCGCCGAAGGTTCGGACTGGTTCTGGTGGTACGGCACCGATCAATCTGCGCCCGCCGGAGATAAACCGTTTGATATAGCCTATATCACTCATCTGAACAATATTTATCGATTTGCCAAAAGAGCAGGGGCGAAAATGCCCGTCCGTGATTTTCAACCGATCATTGAGGACCAAACATCGCAGGGCACGTGGACTCAGGGAACAATGGCTCGGAGCAAGAATGAGGTTGTGACAGTGCGCTTTCAATGCGATGCGAAGGACATTTATGTGAGGAAATCCGTTTACATTGCGGGGAACCATGAACAATTGGGAAACTGGACGCCGAACAAGGTGAGGATGTTCGACGATGGGACACATGGAGATGAAAAAGCAGGCGACGGCATTTGGACGCTTGAAATCCAACTGCCCGAAGGGTCTGAAATAGAATTCAAGTTCACCAACAGCGGTGCGGAAGGGAACTGGTCACCAGGTGAAGAATTTCCCACCATGAACCGAAAAGTGAAAATCGACAAAAAGGCCGGCGAAGTTCAGCACGTCGTCGGCCGCTTTGGCCAGTTGTAGAAGCGCTCCTCCTTGAGTTTTTCCATGCCTAAAATCGCATACGCTGCCGTTTTTGTCTCGTTGACCCTGACCGCTCTCAAAGGAGTAGGATGCGTAGGCGCGCGAACCGGCGACATCAACAGGGTGGTCATCTGGCATCAAATGAGGCCTGACGAAAGGAGTATTCTCCAGCGGCAAATCAAAGCATATATGGCGCTGAATCCAGGGGTCGAGATTGTCGAACTGTATAAGGAAACCGAGGACGTGCGAAATGCCTTTGTGACGGCTGCGCTTACTCGGCGGGGACCCGACCTTGTGTATGGCCCATCGGATGCCGTCGGCATCTATGTTGCAACGAAAACCATCCAGCCCCTTGAATCCCACTTTCCCGGGGAATTCTTTTCTCAGTTTGATTCTTCCGGCATTTTGTCGTACCAAGGACATGTTTACCAAATAGCGGACAAGATCGGCAATCACCTTGCACTGGTCTACAACAAAAAATATGTCCAGCGGCCGCCTCAGACAGACGTTGAGCTCATCGAAGTCAGCAAGAGGATTCAGCGGCAATACGGCTATGTCGGCGGCAGGCCAAAGGTGTACGGGCTAACATGGAACTATACCGAACCATTCTTTTTTATACCGTTTTTCACCGGCTGCGGGGGGTGGGTGTTCCAGGAGGACGGAGTTACTCCGTCACTGGATGACAGTGCTATGATTGCGGCCCTGAAATATGTGAGGTCACTGCGCGATGAGCACAAAATTGTCCCCAACGAATCAGACTACGAGATAGCCGATGCGCTTTTCAAAGATGGCAAAGCAGCCATGATCATCAACGGGGACTGGTCCTGGGCGGGATATAAGGAACTCGGCATTGACATCGGCGTCACACCGATTCCGAAGATTGTGTCGACAAGCCTCTGGCCCGCTCCCATGACTTCTCCCAAGGGTTTTTCGCTGAACGCTAATGTTGGTCCTGAAAAACTTCCACGAGTGCTGAGTATTCTTACCTTTCTCCTTTCGGAAGAGAACCAGCTCGAGACGACAAAGGAACTCAAAACAGCCCCAACGCTGAAAACTCTGTACAAAAACCCAGCAGTGCGGTCGAATGAAATTCTGCAGAATTCTCTCGTGCAGATCGGATATGGCAGGCCAATGCCCGTCGTCCCCGAGATGCGGGCGGTGTGGGATGCAATGCGTCCCGGATACCAGGCGGTGATGGGAGGGGCGAGCACACCGGAGGAATCCGCAAAATCCATGCAGCAGCTGGCCCTGCGTCGGATTAAAGAAATGAACGAATGACAAAGTAAATCTGACAGGTATCCGATGAATCTTCTTGAGGGCTATCAGGTTTACCCGATTTTCAATGCCCATGGTTCGAAATAAACTCTTCATAAGCCTTCTTGTCATCCCCTCCTTTGTCATTCTTGCGGCTGTAGTGTTTTATCCCTTTGTCTACAATGTTGTGATTTCATTTGCCAACATGAATCTTTACAAGATTCATGACTGGAATCTGATTGGCTTCAAACAGTACATCAAGATTTTTACAGAACCTTCTCAGCCTGATTTTTACTCCGTCTTATTCAAGACTGTCATCTGGACGTTCACAAATGTGTTTTTTCATGTCGTGATTGGCGTTTCCCTGGCGTTGATGCTCAATCAGAATCTCAAAGGGCGTTCGTTGTTCAGGACGCTTCTCATTCTGCCGTGGGCGATTCCTCAATATATTGTAGCTTTGACGTTCCGCGGAATGTTCAACTACGAATATGGTGCGATCAACCTGATGATCACGAAGTATCTCAACGTTCCGGCCGTTGAGTGGCTTAAAGATCCCGTGAATGCGTTCGTCGCTTGCATCATCACAAACGTATGGCTGGGTTTTCCCTTCATGATGGTCATTGCCCTGGGGGCGCTCCAAAGCATACCGCAGGAACTCTACGAAGCCGCCGACATGGACGGAGCGAAGTGGTATCATAAACTTCGAACAATCACGTTGCCGTTAATTCGCCCGGTCATGATTCCTGCGATCACACTCGGTGTTATCTGGACGTTTAATAATCTGAATATCGTCTGGCTGGTGAGCAATATGGGGGAGCCTTCCGACACAACGCACATCCTCGTCTCCTATGTTTACAAATCTGCGTTTAACTATTATAGCTTCAGTTATGCTGCTGCAATCTCGATGGTTATTTTTGTTATTCTTCTAACGTTTAGCTTGATGTTCATGAAAAGTTCCCGGGCAACAGAGCCGGCGTATTGAGGATCTCATGACCGCATCGAAAGCGGAAACTAGCGTTCTTCAAAAAATCTTCAGCTATGGAGTGTTGATAGTATTTTCCCTCGTAGCGCTTTTTCCCATCTGGCAAGTACTGAGCATTTCTTTGCGCCCGGGCAACAAGTTGCTGTCGACGGAGCTCGAAATGATTCCTTCCGGCGCTTCTTTCCAGAGCTTTGTCATTCTCTTTACAGAGCGGGACTTTCTCGTGTGGATGGGGAACAGTGCATTTGTCTCGATCGCCGTGACGATTACAGGAGTGGTTTTTGCATCGATGGCTGGCTATGGGTTTTCGAGGTTCCGATTTCCAGGAAAGAATTTCGGCCTGCTTTCCCTGTTGACGACACAGATGTTCCCCGCCACGATGCTTTTGCTGCCTATGTATATCATGCTGATAAAACTGGGGCTGATCAACACCTATCTCGGCGCCGTTATCATGTATTCAGCGACTGCTCTGCCGTTCTGCGTTTGGACCATGAAAGGATATTACGATACAATACCAACGAGCCTTGAGGAGGCCGCCAGAATAGACGGATGCTCTCAGTTTGAGGCTTTCTATAAGATCATACTTCCGTTAGCGGCTCCGGCGCTTGTGATTACAGCTTTGTTTTCGTTTATGACGGCGTGGTCTGAATACATTGTCGCCGCTCAGATTCTCCAGGATAGCGCCCTTTGGACGCTGCCGTTAGGATTGAAATCCTTTGAAGCGAGCATGAGCACGGAATGGGGGCTCTACGGGGCGGCGTCGATCATTGTGATGATCCCCGTGGTCATTCTGTTTCTTGCATTGAGCCGGTGGCTTGTTTCAGGGCTTACGCTTGGCAGTGTCAAAGGATAGCGGCGCGGCGATGGGCAAGATACGGTTTCGCTTCGTTGTTATCGGACTTCTGTATCTCATATTCTCCACAGATTGCTGTATGAAAGGCCCGGAAAAAATATCGCTCGACGGTGCGTGGTTGTTTAAGGTCGATTCGACCGATTCGGGAGTTGGCGAAAAATGGTTTCGTGAAGGCGCGGAGAGGTCAGGCTGGGATCAAGTCGACGTTCCTGACCATTGGGATCGGTACAACCTCTCCGGATATGACGGCGTGGGATGGTTTGCAAAAACCTTCAATGTTGTTGATACCGTCGACCACCCCGTCATCTTTTTCGGGGGAGTCGATGACGACGCTGAAGTCTGGATCAACGGATTCCCCGTGGGATCACACGAAGGATACAGCGAGGCCTTTTCCTTCGATGTGTCGAGGGCGCTACGCCATGGCAAGAATGAAGTAGTTGTCAGGGTGAAGGATTTGGCAGGTCCCGGCGGCATTTATAAACCTGTGACCGTCCTTCCCGGTTCGAAGGTAGAAGAGCTTCTCAGGAGCAAGTATTCAGGTATCGATGCGAGACCGAGCGAGGATTGGGTTCGGGATGCCGTAATCTATGAAGTGTATCTAAGGTCATTTTCGAAAGAGGGGACATTCAAAGCACTCGAAAAAAGGATTCCGGAGTTAAAGAAACTTGGTGTCACTGTTCTTTGGCTGATGCCGATTCATCCTGTTGGCGAGCTCAATCGGAAAGGCACATTGGGGAGTCCGTACTCCATCGAAAACTACTACGGTGTCAATCCAGAGTTTGGGACACTTGAAGATTTCAGGTCGCTTGTCAAGACTGTGCATTCCCACGACTTAAAAATCATCATTGACCTTGTCACCAACCACACATCGTGGGACAGCGAGTTGATTCAGGAACATCCCGAATGGTTTACAAAGAACGAAGAAGGGAATATCGTTGCGCCGAACGCGGACTGGACGGATGTCGCAGACCTTGACTATAATAGTCACGAGTTGCGCAAATATATGATAGAAATGATGAAATATTGGGTGCGGGATGTGGGGATCGATGGTTTTCGATGCGACGTGGCGGAAATGGTGCCGACAGATTTCTGGGATATTGCTCGCGGGGAACTGGATAAAATCAAGCCCGTGATGATGCTGTCCGAGGGGACGATACCCGAACATCATATCAAAGCTTTTGATATCACGTATTCATGGAATTTCTACGACGCCCTTGGCAAGGTTATCTCTGGCTCAACACAGGCCTCCCTGTTCAACGAACTGCTTCGAACGGAATCCTACCAATTTCCGCTCGGATCTTTGAGGATGCGGTTCAATACCAACCATGACAAGAATGCGTGGGAAGTGCCCGCAGTCAAGAAGTACGGACCTGACGGAGTGAAGGCGACCGCGGTGCTCATGTTTACATTCCCAGGAGTACCGTTGATTTACAATGGGGAGGAAGCTGGGAACAATAAGAGTCTTGACCTTTTCGAGAAAATCGAGATCGATTGGCAGAAAAATCCAGAATTCCGGGTATTGTATCAAAACCTTTCGGAGCTTCGGGCCAAACATCCTGCTCTCCGCAGAGGTGTGTTGAAATCGCTTTCAAATTCGGACAGCGTGAAAGTCTTTTCCTTCGAGAGAGCATTTGAGGAAGATTACGTTGCCGTTGTTGTGAATCTCTCGAAGACTCATCGCAATGTCGTCGTTCATATGGATTCGTTAAACCTGCGCGAGTATTTTACGTCTGCAACAGCGGATTGGGCTGACGGGGGACTGACGCTTCGTCTCAAACCCTTCGAATACAGAGTATTTGTCAAACAATAACCAGACCAGGGAGAGGACCTTATGGCAAGCGTTCGTCTAGAAAACCTTAAGAAAACGTACGAAGGCGGCAAGAGCGTTGTGAACGGTGTCGACGTCACCATTGAGGACAAAGAGTTTGTCGTATTGGTTGGACCGTCGGGCTGCGGCAAATCGACGACTCTCAGAATGATTGCCGGGCTGGAGGATGTCACAGAAGGGAAGGTCTTTATCGACGATAAGGCCGTCAACGATCTTCCGCCCAAAGATCGCGACATCGCAATGGTCTTCCAAAACTACGCTCTTTATCCACATATGACCGTCTTTGAGAATATCGCCTTTGGCTTGAGGCTCAGGGGTTTTCCCAAAAACGAGATCGAGAAACGCGTTCGTGAAGCTGCTTCGATTCTTGGCATTGAGGAGTTACTCGATCGGAAGCCAAAGGCCCTCTCAGGAGGCCAGCGTCAACGGGCGGCAATTGGAAGAGCCATTGTCCGAAAGCCAAAAGTATTTCTCTTCGATGAGCCGTTAAGCAACCTCGACGCCAAGCTTCGGGTTCAGATGCGGACGGAGATCTCGCGGCTCCATCAACGGCTTGAGACGACGATGATCTACGTAACCCACGACCAGACGGAAGCAATGACGATGGGTGACAAAATTGTTGTCATGAAGGACGGCTTTGCTCAACAGATCGCAGAGCCGCTCGATCTTTATAACCATCCAAAGAACAGGTTTGTCGCGGGTTTCATCGGCAGTCCGGCGATGAATTTCTTTGAAGGAACCATCGCGGGGTCACAGAATCTTGTTTTTAAAGAACAACAAGGCTCGTTCCAAATGCCCGTTCCTCGCGAAGGAAAGAGGCGACTCAAATCCTATGTGAGAAAGAAAGTGATAATGGGTTTGCGGCCGGAACACATCCACAGGCCCGGCTCTCGTTTGCCAAAAGGAGCAAAAGTGGCTGCCACCGTCCAAGTCGTCGAACCGATGGGAAACGAGATTTATACGTATTTCTCACTGGGCAAGGAGGAGAAACAATACACGGCACGATTTGACGCAGCGGTGATGCCGATAGTCGGCAAAAGGCTTGATGTACTCTTTGACACATCAAAAGCGCACTTCTTCAACACTGAAACTGAAGCAGTGATCTAAGCGTCAACGGAACAGTCGAAATAAAAATCCCGCCGAGAGGCGGGATTTGTTTTTGTGCGCCAGAAGGGAGTCGAACCCCTAACCCTCAGCTCCGTAGGCTGATGCTCTATCCAATTGAGCTACTGGCGCAAACCAAATGCGGAATGAGGAACTATCAAATGCGGAACCCAGCATGATCCCGCACTCACAGTCCTTCACTCCGCATTCGTGCGTAGCCCTAACGGGAATCGAACCCGTATTTCAGCCTTGAGAGGGCTACGTCCTAAACCGTTAGACGATAGGGCCAAACCTAGCTAAACTAGAGTTTGGAGTGATGGGTGAATGGAATAATGGAGGTCATTTTTAGATTGCCTCATGCAATACTCCAACATTCCAAAATTCCATCCCAAGTGTAGCATTCGATCGCTGCCCCGCTAGGGCTCGAACCTAGACTTTCCTGATCCAGAGTCAGGCGTGTTGCCAGTTACACCACGGGGCAATTATTTGGACAGTCCAATGTACCAAAAAAGGATTTCTTTTACAACGTTACCACGAGTTCCTCATTGCATTTCCTTGCATGCTTGCCTATATTTTGTGCGATTGAACCTACAACGGATGCGAAAAAAGTGAATCAAACGACAGTGAGGATATCCCGCGTTAACAAGAACAGCAGCGACGTGCCGTTGCCGGCGTATGCGACCGAAGGTTCAGCAGGAATGGACATTTGTGCTGCGGTAGAAAACGACATTGTGATTCAGCCGGGCGAAACGACACTTGTGCCGTCTGGTGTTCTGATTGAACTGCCACCTGGTTTCGAGGCCCAGGTTCGTCCCCGTAGCGGACTGGCTGTGAGGCACGGTATCGGAATACTGAATTCACCTGGGACCATCGATTCGGATTATCGAGGAGAGGTCAAGGTGATCTTGACTAATTTCAGCAAAGAACCGTTCAAAGTACGGCGCGGTGACCGCATTGCCCAAATGGTCATCAGCCGATTTGAACGGGTTACGTGGCAAGAAACTGAGGGTGTCAATGAGACTTTGAGGGGCGAGGGTGGATTTGGGCACACGGGAATTACAGCACAGAAACTCTGACCATGGCTGCAAAACGACGTCGCCTGTATGGACGGTCCAAAGGCCCGGAGTCGCTCACTCAAGGCGGCGACAGCATTTTCCAATCCCTGGGACGAATAGAAGTTGTGCTGCTCGTTGGAGGAGTGCTCCTCCTGCTGGTCCTCTTTTACACGATCAATACCATACTCTCGCCGTTTCTTGTTCTAGGTGCCATTCTTTTTCTCCTCTTTCCCCTCCGGAGATACTCGCTTGCCCGAAACGTTATGTGGTTAAGCGTCATGCTCTTTTCTCTCTGGTTGCTGAGTGAAATCTCAGATATCCTCGCCCCGTTTGTTGTCGGGATGGTCTTTGCCTACATTCTTGACCCGATCGTGGATTTTTTTGAACAGTGGAAGATTCCCCGATGGGTGAGCTCGCTTGTTTTGATCCTTTTCCTGTTGGGAAGCATAGTCCTGGTCATGTTTTTTGTACTCCCCGTCGCGGCTTCCCAGGTCGAAGGCTTTCTCCAATCTACATCACAGCTCGTGGCTGATTTTCGCACGTACATCCAGAGCAGTACCTGGCTTACGGCACTCGAGAGGTATGGGATTTCCTCAGAGGAGATACGCACGACAATTACGTCAAAGCTTACGCCAAAGCTTGAAGATGTTCTGAAAACTGGTTTTCAGGGCTTCCTGCAGCTGGTCAGCAGCTTATCGCGAGTCGTCACGCAGGTGTTTTATGTTTTCCTGGTCCCCTTTCTGACCTTCTATATTCTGACAGACTTCCCCAAGATCGCGTACCGGTTTACCATGTTATTCCCAAGACAGCGCCGCGAGAGGACAAAAGAATACATGCAGCAAGCGGATGACCTGATCGGCAGGTATCTGCGCGGCGCCCTGCGTGTCGCTCTTTTGCAGGGTATTGCAATTTTCATTGCGTTTACACTTTTTGACATCAAATATGCGTTGCTCCTCGCATTACTGGCATCGATCCTCGATCTGATCCCGTATTTTGGCTTGATCGTCATTATGCTGCTCTCGGGCATCGTTGCTACCTTCAGTGATCCTCCGGTGTTGCCCAAAGTGCTCTTTGCCCTTGGGACGATCGGTCTGTTCCATATCATTGAGGTTGTATTCCTTTCGCCGCGAATCGTCGGCAGCAAAGTCGGCTTGCATCCCCTTTTGATTATCCTCTCCCTTCTTGTCTTCTTCCAATTCCTCGGGTTTGTCGGGCTCTTGATCGCAGTTCCCGTCACCGCACTCACTATCCTTTTCGTTCGAGACTGGGAGAAGCGCAAACACGGATTTCCTCCACCGGAATCTGAGCTGTCCGTTCCCTACTGACACATGCCGGGCATATTGTACCTGGTCGCAACTCCAATCGGTAACCTGGAGGACATGACTTTTCGGGCTGTGCGCGTTCTGAAGGAAGTTGACCTTGTCGTGTACGAAGAGCGGAAGGAAGGCGGCCGTCTGCTGCGGCATTTTGGCGTGGAAAAACCAGTTGAGAGTCTCAACGAACACAATGAGCTTGCTGCCAGTTCTGTAATTCTTGGTAGATTGAAAGATGGAAAATCCGTTGCGCTGATATCGGACGCAGGAACACCGGTGTTCTCCGACCCCGGCCAGCTTCTCGTTGAAAAAGCAATCCTGGCGGGGGTCACGGTGGTTCCGATTCCGGGAGCGTCGTCGCTGCTTCCCGCACTCATTGTTTCCGGGTTTCCCATCAACCGATTTCTTTTCTACGGATTCCTTTCACCGAAACGGAACCGCCGCATCACAGAACTTCAACAGCTGAGGAAAGAACCCCGCACGATCGTCGTTATGGAGACGCCCTACCGACTGCTCCAGTTAGTTCGTGATATTGCTGAAGTCTTTGGAGAATCAAGAAGGATTTGCGTGGCGCTTGACCTGACTCTTCCAACGGAAGAGATTATGCGCGGCACGGGGCCAGAGCTTTACCGGAGATTGTCCAGGGATGAAAAAAAAGGCGAGTTTGTTGTTGTGATTGAAGGGCAGGGGAAGTGAGTTCGGTGTAGACCTGACAGGTCTTTAAGTTTTGGCTACGGGAAGAGCACAGCCGAGGCTAACACCGTCGTCCAGAGTCCATTCTTATCACCTT
>JACPSI010000141.1 GCA_016193365.1 Ignavibacteriales bacterium | reverse complement strand
GAAGCCAAAGCTGCGGCAGCACTGAATCATCCTAACATTTGCACGATTTATGGCATCGAAGAAAATGACGACAATATGTTTATCGTGATGGAATACGTTGAAGGGGAAACAATAAAATCTCGGATCAAAGAAAAGCAATTCTCCGTTGACGAAATTATTCAGATTGGATCTCAAACGGCTGAGGGCCTGCTTGCTGCTCACGTCAAAGGGATCGTACATCGCGATATCAAGTCGGATAACATAATGCTCATGAAGGACCGCCGCATCAAAATCATGGATTTTGGACTCGCGAAACTCAAAGGCGGCTTGCAGCTGACACGCTCAGGGACCACAGTTGGGACCATTGGCTACATGTCGCCAGAGCAAATCCAGGGGGAAGAGGTCGGACCTCAATCCGACCATTGGTCCCTTGGAGTCGTACTGTACGAAATGCTTGCTGGTAAGCTTCCGTTCTCAGGCGAACATGAAGCAGCTGTTATCTACGAGGTGTTGAATGTCGAGCCGCAGGCGGTCATTTCTTTCCGGCCCGATGTGCCGGAACACATCCAGACACTCCTCGCAAGACTCTTGCAAAAAAATCAATCCAAGCGTCCAGGGTCAGCACAAGAAGTGATTGACCGGTTGAAAAAAAGCACTTCCGAGTCAGCTCGCCCGGATGAAAAGTCCATTGCCGTTCTCTATTTCGAGAACATGAGTTCCGAGAAAGAGAGCGAGTACTTTTGCGCGGGTATGACGGAAGACATCATCACCGATCTTTCGAAAATCAGAGAGCTCAAGGTGATTTCCCGTACTGACGTTTTACCGTTTCGCAACAAAGAAGTAAACACGCGGCACGTCGGTGAAACACTTCGAGTGAATTACATCCTGGAAGGAAGCGTACGCAAATCGGGCACGAAAATGCGGATCACCGCTCAGCTTATCGATGTCGAAACGGGTTTCCATGTCTGGGCGGATCGTTTCGACCGCCTCGTTGAAGACATCTTTGACATTCAGACGGAAGTCTCTCAAAAAATCGCGGAAGCGATGAAAATATCGTTAACTGAATCGGAAAAAAAATCTCTTGCAAAAAAACCGACCGAGGACCTTCGAGCGTACGATTTTTACATGAGAGGGAGAGAACTTCTGTATCGGCGCGGAAAAAAGAATAACGAGGCGGCGATTCAAATGTTCGAGAACGCATTGTCGTTGGATGTGAACTTTGCCGCGGCGCATGCAGCATTGGCAGAGGCCTACTCCTACATGTACAGCTGGTATAGCGGCGACCAAAAGTGGCTGGGAAAAACCATTGAAGTCAGTCAAAAAGCCCTGGAGCTTGATCCGAAGTCTCTCGAGGCGCAGTTTGGTGTTGGAGCCGTCTATTTTCATCAAAAACGATTTGGAGACGCAAAACGAATGTGGGAAAAAGTCATTCAACAAGATCCCGATTTTTATGATGCGTATCGTTGGCTGGGAATTGCATCAGACATCTCGAAGGACTATGATGCGGCACTTCGCTACTATGAGCACTGTTCCAGGCTGAAACCGTACAGCGAGGAACCGTGGATGCACGTGTATATGACGTATTTGAGAAAGGGCAACCCACAAGCCTCTCTCCAGGCTAAACAGAAGTTGCTTGAAGTCGGCGAACGGAAACTGAAAGTCAATCCAGACGATGCAATTACATTAAGTCGAATGGCAGGCCCCTATGCTGATTTTGGCGACCGCGAGAAGGCGTACGCGAGCCTTAAAAGAGTACTCGAAATTGACCCGACCGATGGACTCGCTCAATATAATTGTGCATGCACCTACGCCGTATTAGGGGACAGGAAACAAGCGCTTCTCTGTTTAAGAAATGCGGTTCAGAGTGGCTATAGAAATGTGAGCGAATGGGTGAAAAGCGACCCGGATCTAGTTTCACTTCATGATGACCCCGAGTATGAAGCGCTGGTCGCTGAGATGACAAGACAATGATCGGTCAAACCATTTCGCATTATAAGATTCTTGAAAAACTCGGCGAAGTCCGAAAATGGCCCACGAGTGTTGTTCAACGAGTGGTTGCCATTTTCAGGATCCCGCTGAAGCGAAGTCCGATCCTGAACAACGGATCGAGATCTCGTCCCGCCTGCGGGACGGACGAAACGAAAGCGGGAGCGCAATGCGATGATTGGAGAGATTGTTTCTCACTACAAGATTCTCGAGAAATTGGGCGAAGGCGGCCCTGTCCACCGGCGCCCAACATATCCCCTGGTTTGGCGATGATAGGCACAATTATTTCTCATTATAAATACTCGAGAAATTGGGCGAAGGTGGAATGGGCGTGGTTTACAAGGCCCAGGACCTGAAGCTCGACCGCCTCGTTATGCTGAATTTTCCACCTCCCCAAATTGATTAACCTCCTCGAAGGCTTGATCATCGGGTTTGCCCTCGCCGTACCAATTGGGCCCGTGGGTATCCTGTGTGTGCGACAAACCTTGTCATTCGGTGGACGCGACGGGTTTTTGATTGGTGTAAGCGCAGCTTCCGCAGATATCATCTACGGAGCCATCGCGGCGTTTGGCGTGAGCTTCATCGCGGATTTCGTGACACTCGAACAACACTGGATGCGACTTGCAACCGGACTCCTTCTGCTGATTATGGGAGTTACGGTCTTCCGCTCCAAATCAGGCACGCCCGAACAAATCAAGATTCCACGCAATCATGTCGGGACGGCTGCGTCCGCGTTTGCTCTCACGATAACGAATCCACTGACGCTGTTTGGATACGTGGCTATTTTTTCAGCCGTCGGATTCGCCGAACCGAATGGCAGTTACGTACCGGTAATACTGTTGATTGTGGGCGTGTATTTCGGTTCCCTCCTCTGGTTCTCCCTGCTCACCGCTCTCGCCCTTTTTTTCAAGACCAAAATAACTGTCAATGGGCTTGCCATGGTGAACAAAATCGCCGGCTCTTTGTTGATGATTTTCGGAGCAATAGCTTTGTGGACAGGATTGCGCGGCTTATGAGCGTGTTTCTCATTTTCAAATATTAAAAGCCTTCAGAGATTCAACATTACAATTACCATCTTTGCTTGCAGAAGTTTTCGTTCTTTGATTCTCGTTGGACAATTCTTTACATTCACCCGCTTTGTCGATCTCAAGTTTTGAACAAGTAAGGAATTGTTCGATTCACAAAACCATGACGATCGTCGGTCGAACCGGTCAAACAAACAAGACGGGTCCTTATGAATCGGGGTCACCACATTGACTGCTGACAGCATAAACTTTCACGGTATCATCCCACTCATCATCACGCCGTTCAAAGAAAACGGGGATGTGGATTACTGAATTCTGAATGATGATCCGCCGAACTATTCCCCATTGTAACGACTCTCAAAAAGTTCAGTACGGGCGGATTGCGTTGCCTGAACACCAGGCTGGCACTCCGCATCCAATGTCATCTTTGACTTTCAACGGTTAATCAAATATATTCACCACGAGCAAAGAAGCTTCGTAACGCCGTTATGACGTTCTCCGGTTGAATCACGATCTACAATAATCCTCGGTTTGCAATTCATTCTCATAAAACGAGAGGTCATCCATGAGAAAACTTCTTGGAAATCATTTCGCTGGGCTCTGCGTGGCGCTTGGATTTTTCCTCGTCCAGACGCTTTTTGCGCAGGAGGAAAAAAAGGCCTTTACTATTACCGGAACTGTAGTCGATGCAAAGACTTCCGAGCCACTCGTTGGAGCCAATGTTTCGATCCGGGGGACGACGATAGGGGCAGCTTCCGATAAGGACGGAAAATATGCTATCCTCGCGAACCTTGCCCCTGGTGCGTACAGAGCCGTTCACATGTACGTTGGCTACAAGAGAACGGTGGTAGAGGTCCAATTGGGCACTGAGACTATTGTCGATGTTGGTACCGTCAATTTAGACGAGGACCTTCTTCAGATACAGGAAGTCGTTATTACCGGCACAGGAACTGCCACAGACAAGGAACGGCTGGGTAATGCAGTGTCTACAGTTTCTGGAACATCAATTTCAGAATCC
>JACPSI010000117.1 GCA_016193365.1 Ignavibacteriales bacterium | reverse complement strand
CGCGCAGTTTTCAAAGCCGTTTCATTCTTTTGGGAACATGGAAGCTGGCAAAGCGAGAAAATCCCGGAGAATATCAGGGAAGGACGTGAGGGGTTTTGTCCAGTTTGGAACGGCTGAATCTGAAAAGATCATGATAAAAGTTGGGCTCTCTTTTGTGAGCGTGGAAGGGGCAAGCCGGAATCTTGAAAAAGAAATGCCAGGCTGGGATTTCGACAAAGTGAGAAACGACGCAAAGAGATCCTGGGAAGCGGAGCTGGGAAAGATTCAGGTGGAAGGAGGGACTGAAGAACAAAGGAAAACCTTTTACACGGCGCTGTATCACACAATGATTGCCCCCAACGTATTTAGCGACGTGGACGGTAACTATTTGAGCATGGATGGCAGGGTTCGAATGGCACAAGGATTTGAAATGTATACGGTGTTTTCTCTGTGGGATACGTTTCGTACTCTCCACCCGTGGTTGACGATCATCGACCGACGCCGCACACTGGATTTCGTGAAATCCCTCCTCGAAAAGTATGACGAATCTGGTGTTCTGCCGGTGTGGGAACTTTGCGGAAACGAAACCTGGTGCATGATTGGCTACCACTCAGTGCCTGTCATTCTGGACGCTTACGTGAAGGGCATCAGAGGCTTTGACGCGGAAAAAGCTTTTCGTGCGATGAAAACCAGTGCCATGAAAGACCACTACGGTTTGCAAGCGTACCGAAATTCGGGCTTTATCCCTGGTGAGAATGAATCAGAATCGGTTTCAAAGACCCTTGAGTATGCATACGATGACTGGTGCATTGCACAAATGGCGCTTCGCTTGGGCAAACATGATGACTATGGATACTTCTCGGAAAGGGGCCAATTCTATAAGAATGTCTTCGACCGTTCTCTCGGCTTTATGAGGGGCAGACACAACGGTGGTTGGGTAGAACCGTTTAACCCGGCATCTGTGACAGTTTTCTACACCGAGGCGAACGCGTGGCAGTACAGTTTTTTTGTGCCGCACGACATCGAAGGCCTCATTCAAGACCATGATGGAAACGAAAACTTTCAGAGAAAACTCGACCAGATGTTTTCCGGATCCTCGCGAACAAAAGGAAGAGAACAGGCCGATATTACGGGTATGATCGGGCAATACGCTCAGGGCAATGAGCCAAGCCATCACGTTGCATATTTGTACAATTATTGCGGCGCTCCATGGAAAACCCAGTCCGTTGTCCGCAAAATCATGGATTCGCTGTATTCCGCAACGCCCGCCGGACTCTGCGGAAATGACGATTGCGGCCAAATGTCTGCCTGGTATGTGATGAGCGCTCTCGGGATTTATCCGGTGACTCCGGGGAAAGCCGAATATACCATCGGTTCACCGTTGTTTGACAAGGCCTCAGTAAACTTGGAGAACGGCAAAACTTTCATCCTTCAGGCCAAAAATAATTCCCATGTCAACAAGTTCGTCCAATCAATCTCATTGAATGGAATGCCTTACGATAAATTCATCCTTGATCATGAAGACATCATGCGTGGAGGCACGTTGAGCATGGCGATGGGCAAAGAACCGAACGCTCAACTCCGCAGAGTACGCGACGACAAACATTCTCCTGTTCAGCCGATTGTCACAGCGCCGCTTGTTGAGGCTTCAGGACAGAGCTTTGTCGATTCGTTGCGCATCAACCTCAGGGCTAACCCGCCCGATGCAAGCATCTTTTTCAGACTGGATCCCGGATTGAATGAGTTCGTGCAATATGTGGGGCCGTTGAGCATCACCCAAACATGCACGGTGAGAGCATTTGCCACAAAAGACGGATTTACTCGAAGCAGAGAGGTTGAAGCGGTTTTCCATAAGAGAAAACAGCGCGCTAAAATTGTATTGACGTCGAAATACAGCTCCCAGTATACTGGCGGAGGAGATGAGGCTCTCATCGACGGAATTCGCGGGGTTGTGGATTTTCGTGTCGGCGGATGGCAGGGTTTTGAGCAGGATGATCTTGAGGTAATGATCGATCTGGGAACAATCAAGAAAATCACTGAAGTAAGCCTCGGAAGCCTGCAGGACAACAATGCCTGGATCTTTTTTCCTACCAGAGTTGTATTTTCATTCTCGCAGGATGGAAAAGTGTTCCACCAGCCTGTTGAACCGCGTAGTGATGTTTCGCCAGACGACTCACGGGCTCTGATAAAAGAATTCAATGCTCCCGTCAACACATCCGCCAGATTTGTCAAAGTGAGTGCAAAAAACATCGGAGTATGCCCGCCGTGGCACAAAGGCGCAGGAAGAAAGGCCTGGTTGTTCGTGGATGAAATCTTAATAAAGACCGAAGAATGAACGCGATGTCTCTTGCACGATCCGGCATGTTAGCCCTAGTGTTCCTCTCCGGACAATTATCCATGCTTGCCCAGGGAGGAGCCGACAACACGAGAATTGCAGTTTTCTACGACGCTTCGTTTCCAGTCGTTGATGGAATGCCGATCAGCCGTCAGCAGCTTGTGTCCGCTCTCGCAGGTCGCAGAGCAGAATTTCTCAACGCCGATGAGGTGCAGAAGAGGCTTAAAGCGAGGGATTTTCACACACTCATCAGTCCATACGGTTCTGCTTTTCCAAAACAAGCTGCGCAAGTCGTCTTCGATTTTCTGCGCGCGGGAGGGAACTGGGTAAACCTTGGAGGCGTACCGCTCGCCGTTCCCGTCTCTCGGGACGGAAAAGGCTGGAGGCAGGAGTCACGTCAGACCGCTTACCATAAGAAACTCGGCATAACCCAGGCATTTTCCGTCAGGACACCGCCCATCGTAGGTTATACAACTGAACTTGACGGGGCGGAACTACTGTTTGAAGCATTCCGGGCCGAGGAAGCGTTTGGTTTGTATATCCGGTTCACATCCACAAAGGATTATCCCGACGAAGACGGCTCGGCCGGCCAGCGCGATGCTGTGCTGCGAACTCTTGTTTGGGGTTTAAGTGCCGACGGTGTGAAGCGACTGGCGCCATTTGTGGTCATCGACCGGCTTCAGGGCGAGTATGCGGGTGGCAGGTGGGTCTTCGCAAATTTCAAGGGCACGATTACTGAGAATGCCATAAGATATCTTGTCGACGAGGCTGTCCAGGGTCCAGTGGAATTCACTGTGCGGCCATCGTTTGCGTGCTACCGCGACGGAGAAACCCCATCGTTTCAAGTGCAACTCAAAATGCCCTCCAGGGAAGCGACCAGGAACATTGTCGGTGAGTGCGAAATCCAGGTCATGAATGACAAACATGAAGTCGTGCAAAAACTAACGGCGATGTTCAAAGGAGGAGGAGGTGATGTAGCCACACGCGAAGTTACGATGAGCAACGTAACCAAACTTCCGGCCGGGTTATACAGTGTCGTTGCTCGTCAGCAGAAAAAACTTAAAGGCGCCGGATTCCTGTATGCCATGAATGGTTTCTGGGTGTACGACGGGAAACTGATGGAATCGGGACCCGTGCTGTCAAGCGACGGAACCTATTTCACGCGGAACGGAGAACCGTATCCTGTCACGGGCACGACATACATGGCATCCGATGTCGCACGAAAATTTCTTTTAACGCCGAATGCCAAGCTGTGGGATCAGGATTTTGCATTGATGAAAAGGTCCGGCATCAACATGGTGCGAACGGGAATCTGGACGGGATGGAAAAACATCATGCTCGACGTCGGAACATTGAACGAAGGCGTTCTCCGCGCGCTCGACGCATTTGTTCTCACTGCAAGGAAACATGACATCCCATTGATATTTACGTTCTTCACCTTCATTCCCGAAACCTGGGGCGGAGTGAACGCCTATCTTGATCCACGGGCAGTCCATGCGCAAAGACAGTTTCTTCAGACCGTCAGCAAACGATATTCTGCGGTGAATGACCTCATCTGGGACCTCATCAACGAGCCGTCGTTCTGCAACCCGAAATATCTATGGAACTGCCGTCCCAATTACGACAAATTTGAAATTGACGCCTGGAATGCATGGCTGCGGGCTCGATATCCAGCTCAAACGGAAGATGAATATCGGTCACGGATGGAAGAGAAGTGGCGGATGACGCCAGATGAATCCTTGGGACTCCCGAGACTCGAAGAATTTTCCGACGTCAACATTTTCGATGAGCGTCGTCCGCTCAAGGTTGTCGATTATCGGCTTTTTGCACAGGAGATGTTCAAAACATGGGTCGGCGAAATGACGCAGGCATTGCGGAACAATGGTAATGCACGACAACTAATTACAGTTGGCCAGGACGAAGGTGGGACAAACGATTCTCCGAACAATCAGTTTTTTGGGGATGCGGTGGGATTCACTTCTCTCCACAACTGGTGGTTGAACGACGACCTCGTCTGGGACAATGTGATGACGAAGTTTCCCGGCGTCCCGAATCTCGTTGAGGAAACCGGAGTGATGTTCTACGAAAAATCAGACGGAAGCGCATGGCGCACGGAGGAAGAAGCCGCAGATTTGCTTGAACGAAAGCTCGCTATTTCGTTTGCGGCGGGTGGGGCAGGGTTCATCGAATGGATCTGGAACATTAACCCGTTTATGAAATCGGACAACGAGGCGGCGATTGGACTCTTTCGAGTCGACGCAACAGCGAAGCCCGAGTACGACAGGCTCACGAAGTATGCACGGTTTTTCGCAGCCAACAAACATCTTATGAAGGAACGGCGTCCGGAGGAAGTGCTGATGGTTATTCCGCATTCAAACATGTTTTCCACAAGAAATTTTGCGACGGATGCGACCAAGAGATGTATAAGAGTGATGAGCCACGACTTTGGAGTTCCTGTGGCTGCCGTTTCTGAGTATCGGATGGATGCAGTGAAGGACACCCCAAAACTTGTGGTTGTCCCGTCGTCGGGCGTGATGGCGGAAACTTCGTGGCAGAATTTGTTGAACCTCGCAAAAAAAGGTTCGACGGTTCTTCTGACGGGCCCGATTGATGCCGACGAGCATCGTCTGCCATCGAATCGGTTACGAGCCCTAGGGATCGAGGCGACGACCAAAACAGTGACCCAGAATGAACCGATGGTCGTCGGAGCCGACACACTCGTTGCCCGATTTGGCAATCTCAAGATTCAGCGGATTGAAAAATCAGTCGCGGCCGATCAAATCGCACGACTGATGGTGGTATCGCAGGGAAAAGGCAAAATCATTTGGTTTCCCCTGCCGGTGGAAAATGCGGACAATATTGAGCCAACTATTGTCCTCTATCAATACGCATTTGAGGCTGCCGGCATAACTTCGGGTTTCTCGGTGAATCCACCAAATCGAGGCGTTCTCATCCTGCCAACGTTTTTCGGCGACGCAATTCTTTACGCTTTCGTGTCCGAGTCAAGCGCCGACGAGAAACTCACGATAAGTGACGGTGCATCGGGAAGTCAGTTTGAGGTTAGTGTTCCGGCACAAAAGACGATGCTCGTATTCTTGAATAAAAAAGACGGAACCGTTCTATCGAGGCTAGAGTAGGAAAAATTGTTCTTGAGGCAAGATGTGAACCGGTTACTGTCGACGGGCGGGTTGCTCCGGTGTCTGCGGGTCAAGATAAGTGATGGACTTCCGAACATCGATATAATAGAGATCTTCCGCGACGCTGAATTCTTCAGGGTTTCTTAAAGAAAGAGTCGTGCTTTTCCATTCCGCCGTTGGATAAATAAACTTGAATTTCCCGCGCGAAGTGGTGACCTTTACGGGCATATTGAAGCCGGCAACATCCGCAACCCACCGATAACGAGCGATAATGTCTTTTCCTTTCTGCGAAATCTGAACCTGCAAAACTGGAATCGATGTGCGCTTGAGATATTGTTCGAAAAAGTACGTGTAATCGGTCCCGGTTTTTGAGTTGATGTAGTTGAAAATGTCCTCAGCTCGCACGATTCGCCCACGATATGTTGTTGCGAGTCCTCGAATGATGGCGAACCAAAGAGAATCGTTGTCAATAACGCCTCGAAGCGTATTCAACACAAGCTGTCCCTTGTCGTACATGTCGCCGGAACCGCGCTTATGCACGTTATAGGTGCCGATAATCGGCTCAGCGTTGCGAACGTTTGACTTCTTCCCGTTGATGTACTTGAGGGATTCGTTTCGGCCGTAAAGATACTCGACATACAGCGCCTCGGCATACGCGCCAAAACTCTCGTGAATCCACATGTCTGCAATGTCTTCAGATGTTACGCTATTTCCCCACCACTCGTGTGCTGTTTCATGAATGATGATGAAATCGAATTTGAGTCCGACGGGAGACGACGCCCTCCCGCGATAACCTTGTATGTAGAGGTTGCCGTACGCAACGGCTGATTGGTGCTCCATGCCTGTGTGCGGGGATTCTACGAGTTTGTAACCGTCGCGCGGAAAAGGATAGGGGCCAAAGAATTTTTCAAAGCATTTCATCATTGGTTTTACTTGTTGAAACTGAATTCTGGCCTTTTGTAAATTTTCCGGAAGCACATAGTAATCCATTGGAAATTCCGCTTCTTCCCCGCGGAATGTTTCGCTGAAATGTGCAAACTTGCCGACATTGATCGTAACGTTGTAATTGTTGATCGGATAACCCACAAACCAGTCAAACTCCGTCCATCCGTCGCTGAAGATGGTTTTTGACCGCAGTTTCCCGTTTGAAACGTTCTCTAAACCTGGAGGAACAGTAATGCTGATGAGCATGCTGTCCGGCTCGTCTGATTGGTGATCCTTGTTGGGCCACCATAAGCTCGCCCCGGTTCCCTGGCATGTCACAACGACCCACGGATTTTCTTGGTTATCTGTCGTCCACGTAAAACCTCCTTGCCATGGCGGATTCTGAGCTTCTTGCGGTGAGCCGGAGTAGTAGAAGTCAATTGTGTGTATGGAACCTTCGCTTACGGGCGGAACAGGAACGAAAACCGTATTAAGTTCTCTTTCAAATCGAAGATTCTGAGTCCGGTCGAATGTAATGCTGTCCACGCTCATATTGGCAAACAAGTCGATCTGCAAGATGTTGAAGTCTCGAGTTGCGCGGAAGGTTATGGAATTCGAACCAGAAATGAACTTCTTCGACGGGTCGATTCTCACCTTGAGGTGCTCATACGTGACATCGTAGCATGTTCTTTCTGGAGTAAGCATTCCGCGTAAGGTATCTCCTCGTGTAAACGATGTTACTTGCCTCTCCTGCCCTTGTGTAGAAGAAAAAGTGAACGCAGCGAAAAGTAAAACGCAATGCCTGGTTTTCATCATGATAAAGTCTTTCTTTTGCCGGAAAGACAGATGGTGAGGAATGCCTAAACTAAGTAAGGAAAACAAAGATCTGGATGCAACTCCAAAAAACAGCTCGGATTCTCTTGACCTTAACTGAAGACGTTTGTACAATGACAACATTGATTTCCCGCCTCAGGAAAGCCGCTATCGAAAAAAGGCTGTACTTAACTACTTCAACCACAACTCTCGGGAGGGCAATATGCATAGGATATTTTCCAGGGTTCTTTCATCTTTACTTGTCGCAGGGGTGCTGATAATCAGTTCTGGTTGCTTCGCCTCGTTTCACTTGACGCGAAAAGTGTACAATTTTAACAAAGGCGTTGGCGATAAGTGGGTGAACGAACTGGTATTTCTGGTGATGGTAGTTGTTCCGGTCTATGAAATTGCAGGGGCCATCGATATCTTGGTACTCAACTCCATCGAATTCTGGACGGGAAGTAATCCGGTTTCGGCCGCAAATGAAAAGCGGTCAATTGAGCCGCAGGAAGGCGTCACAGTAACTGTTGACGGCGCCTGGAAGTCTGTGAACATCGCTCATTCTCATTCCGGTCGAACGGAAGAATTTGTTTTTGAGCGTACGGAGAAAGGGACTGTGGTGAAGAATACGAGTGGGGATATTCTTGCTCGGTGCGTGTCGACAGACGACGGAGGGATTGTTCTGATGGACGCGACGGGGAAAGTCGTTTCTACCTACTCAAGCGCCGAATTGGAAGTCGTTGCGAGGAAAATGGCGGCTCATTGAGCCGCGTTTTTTTCTCCAGCGAAAAAGCCGGTTCCTTCAAGATCGGCTTTTTTTGTTTGTGCCATGACCAATAAGATTCCCCCCCGCTCCATTTGAAACTCCAAGTGGGCGACACCGTGCCCCCAACGAGATTCGAACTCGTGTTCCAGGCTTGAAAAGCCCGTGTCCTAGGCCTCTAGACGATGGGGGCAGACGATTGCGGATTGTGGAATGTTGAATGCGGAATGGATCGATTCCGCATTCTCGAAATCCGCAATCCCTCAATCGACTTGGGTGTCCAGTGGGATTCGAACCCACGACCTCCAGGGCCACAACCTGGCGTTCTAACCGACTGAACTATGGACACCGTGTTGGCGTTTCCGCCTTCGCTGCGCTTCGGCGGATCCTCAAAACTTCAACCGCTCGCAAAAGACGCTCGCGGGAAGTTTTGGGACTAACCGACTGAACTATGGACACCGTGAAAAAAGATGCGATTAAAGAACGAAAAGCCTGTTACGGGCTATAACAGGCTTTAGTAAGAACACTTCGTAAGATACCCAAACTTGTCGCTAAAGGCAAGGATGTTCCCAAAAATGAGATGATTCTGCGTCGGTTTCAGGAAAGGCTACTCTTGCGCAGCGCGAGTGCACATGTTTTTCGCCATTCAACACGTCATCAAAAGATGCCCGGATGGCACACCTCTTGCACCAACAATCACACAGAGAAACATCCGGAGGACTCATGAAAAGCAAAAAGAGTAAGCATTCCTATTCAGCTGAAACTCAGCTCATCTACGGAAGGTCACAAACACCCAAATGGGATTACAGCCACCATCTTGTGCCGCCCGTCTCTTCCTCTTCAACCTTCAGAATGGCGACGACGAAACGGGGAGCGAAAGGCTTTGTGGAGTTTGCACATCACGCCGGCGAGTTCGTCGTTCCGTCTAAGGCGCCTATTTACATTTACGACCGGCTTGGAGAACCAAACAAAGATATTCTTGAAGAGAACCTTGCTGTTGCAGAGCAGGGAGAATGCGCCGTGACATTCGCGACAGGGATGGCGGCCGTTTCGGCCGTGTGCGGCGTGCTTACGGGAAGCGAGAGCGAAATTGTCGCACATAAAATGTTGTATGGCTGCACATACTCGCTGTTCAAAAACTGGCTGCCGCGGTACAGGGTTCGCGTTCGATGGGTCGATTTCAACGATGAACATGCGCTCAACAGAGCCATCACACCTCACACGCGGCTGTTCTATTTTGAAACTCCGGTCAACCCGACGATGGAATTGATCGATATCCGTCGTGTGGCGGCGATTGCTCAACGTCATAACGTCCACCGGTCCCCGCAGAACAAGATCTATACTGTTGTGGACAATACGTTTTCTACGCCCTTCTGTCAACGGCCGATCGAGCATGGCGTTGACTTTGTTGTCGAGTCTCTGACAAAAGGGCTCTGTGGTTTTGGCACCGACATGGGAGGAGTTGTGGTTGGACCTCGCTGGAGCTACGACCCGTTGTTGCTCTACCGAAAGGATTTTGGGGGCGTGCTGGGATCAAAAAGCGCGTGGCCCATTCTGGTCTATGGCCTGCCATCGCTCGCCGTCCGGATGAGACAACAGATGCAGACAGCACAGACTGTTGCAGAGTTCTTGCGACATGACAAGAGCATTGGATCTGTTTCTTATCCGGGATTGGAATCTTTCCCGCAACGGTCATTGGCCCGTTCTCAAATGCAAAGCTATGATGGATCTTTTACGCCGGGTTCGCTTATGTACTTTGCCATGGAAGGTCGAACACCGGCCGAACGAAAACGAAAGGCAGATAGGCTCGTGAATTACATTGCAAAGAACTCCTACACAATAACACTCGCCGTGAGTCTGGGGAACATCCGGACGCTCATCGAGCATCCGGCTTCGATGACCCATTCGAGCATGACAGCGGTTGAACAGTTGAAAAGAGGAATTGATCCCGGCGGGATACGGCTCTCGATAGGCCTGGAAAAGGAAGAGGACATTATCTGGGATCTCCAGCTCGCCCTGAAACAGCTTTGAACGTCCAAAGCTTTTATTCCTAAATCTTAGAAATCCCTGTCATTTTCAAGAAAACAGACGTCCCAAAGAGGCAACGCTGTCTGATTTTTCACATGAAATCGCTTGTCAATTCAGAACCCCGATGGCACGCTCCTTGCCGTTTTGAAGAGAAAATCGATCACCATTCAATCAAGGAACACATCATGGAAGAACTCGCGACACGCATTTCCGACAACGCCCCGGGCAAGTATTATGTCACTTCAAGCTGCAACGGCTGCGGAATCTGTTTTTCCTATGCGTTGCAGAACTTCATGTACAGCAATGATTCCACCTACTACTATGTGTACAGCCAGCCTGTAGACAAACGCGAGGAAACCGATATTCGTCGTGCGATGGAAGTCTGCCCGATGGATTGCATCCGGGATGACGGCGACAAGAGCTGACATCAACGACATTAAGAACCGTGTTTCCCATCCTCGGCAAAGAGCAACTTAGCCCGACAATAACAAAGTTTGTCGTTCACGCACCCTACATTGCGCGGAAGAGACAGGCGGGGAATTTTGTCATCGTCAGAGTCATAGAGACGGGCGAACGCATCCCGCTCACGATTGCCGAAGGCGATAGCGACGAAGGCTCGATCACGCTCATTGTTCAAGCCGTCGGCAAAACAACGAAACTCCTGTGTTCCAAAGAAATTGGCGACCAGTTGGTGGATGTTGTTGGTCCTCTCGGCAATCCGACGGAGATTGCCAAAGACTCCGTCGTCGCTTGCATCGGCGGCGGCGTTGGCACAGCGGAATTGTACCCAATCACAAAAGCCTTGCACGAGCACAACAACAAGATTTACACCATCATTGGCGCAAGGAATAAGGATCTCATCATACTTGAATCGGAGATGGCCGAATGCTCGGATCATCTCTTTGTAACAACCGACGACGGTTCGTACAAGCGGAAGGGCCTGGTGACACACCAGCTGAAAGATTTGCTTGATGCTCAGGTCGAGATCGATGCGGTGTACGCCATCGGTCCTCTCCCCATGATGAAGGCCGTGTCACAACTTACTGAGCATTACGGGATTAAGACCTACGTCAGCCTCAACGCGGTGATGGTGGACGGGACGGGGATGTGTGGTGGATGCCGCGTCTCTGTGGACGGCCAAATGAAGTTTGCGTGTGTCGACGGCCCGGAATTCGACGGTCATGAGGTGGATTTTGATGAGCTGATGAAAAGAAATCGCACGTACGTGGACTTTGAGCAAGAAGCAGACAGAACGTATTGCGAAGCTCACAAATCGCGGGTTGTGGCATGAGTGTATTGAATCCGTTGAAGCCTTCCGAGAGAATGAAGATTCCCAGGCAGGAATCGATTGAACAGTCTGCAAATGATCGAAGCCGAAATTTTCTCGAGGTCTCCTTTGGCCTGAACGAAGAGCGGGCCCGGGTTGAGGCAACGAGATGCCTTGAGTGCAAGAATCCCATATGCACGGAGGGCTGTCCGGTCGAAATTGATATTCGGAGTTTCATTCAGGCGATTCTCCAAAAAGATTATCTTGGTGCCGTAAAGAAAATCCGTGAAGCAAACTCCCTCCCGGCCATTTGCGGAAGAGTGTGTCCTCAGGAAGAACAGTGTGAAGCTGTTTGCACGCTGGGGAAAAAGAATCCCGCAGTTGCCATCGGCAAGCTCGAGCGTTTCGTGGCGGATTATGAGATGGAGAACAATCTCTTTTCTGTACCCGAGATTTCCATCCGACGCGAAGGAAAGGTCGCCATCGTTGGCTCGGGACCTTCAGGATTGACGTGCGCGGCGGAACTTGCTAAGCTTGGCTATAAGGTTACTATTTTTGAAGCATTGCATGCTGTTGGGGGAGTTCTTCGCTACGGAATTCCCGAGTTCCGTCTGCCGAGAAAAATTCTGGACCTTGAAACGGAGCGGATCAAAGCTCTCGGTGTTGAGATCATCACGAATTTTGTTGTTGGCCGCACGGCAACGATTGACGAGTTTTTCGGAGAATGGGGATTCAGCGCGGTATTCCTCGGAACGGGAGCGGGGTCGCCTCATTTCATGGGCATTCCGGGCGAGAGCGCAAGCGGCGTGTATTCGGCGAATGAATTCCTCACCAGGGTCAACCTCATGAAAGCTTATCAGTTCCCGGACTACGACACACCTATTCGCGCTGGAAAACGCGTTGCGGTCATCGGAGGCGGCAATACAGCGATGGATGCGGTCCGCACAGCAAAGAGATTGGGCGCAGAAAAAGCTCACCTTGTCTATCGCCGGTCGAAAAAAGAGATGCCGGCTCGTGTTGAAGAGGTTCATCACGCCGAACAGGAGGGAATCGAGTTCCTTCTTATGACGAATCCGGTACGTATCCTGACGGACGGTCAGAATTGGGTCGTGGGCATGGAATGTCAGCGGATGGAGCTGGGAGAGCCAGACGATTCGGGAAGGCGAAAGCCCGTCCCTATCCCAGGCTCAAATTTCGTGATTGACATTGACACAGTGATTGAAGCAGTTGGTCAGGCTCCGAATCCCATCATCCAGGCGACAACACCAGGCTTGAAGATCGGGAAAAAGGGCGTTGTGGTGACGGACGAAAGTCAACGCACCAGTAGAGACGGAATTTTTGCTGGTGGAGATCTTTCTCGCGGAGGTGCGACCGTCATCCTCGCTATGCGCGACGGAAAACTGGCGGCAGCAGCCATCCATGAGTACCTCAGCAGGAAGCAAACGAATCACGAGGATGACTCTCCGCTGTACACAAATTCGTACTGTCAGTATATAAGTTAGGTTTTTCTCAAAAGGGATCATGCGATCCCTCGCGGCTACAACGAAAATACCGCCCATGGATGAAATCGACGAGAAGGGTTCGGCAACAACGATGTCCGAGTCCTTTTTTAGTTTTATGCAGCCCGAATGACGTCACGAGAGCGAATCCAGGCGGCCATGGATCTTCGTGAGCCAGACCGCGTTCCTGTCATGTGCCAGTTGAGTATCGGGCACATGCTTCTACAGCTCGGCGTATCGCCAGTGGAATTTTGGTTCGATGCGACAACCTTTGCGGAGGGCCTGGTCAGCCTGCGCAAGAAGTACGACTTCGATGGGATTCTCGTGAGCTTGCATGGCCACAATCCCTACTGGAGAAACGATGTCCTGAGGATCCAGCGCACGAACGACGGAGAGGAGGTAACGTGGAAAAACGGTGAGAAGTGGATTCATCGGTTCAACGAACTCCCACAACGTTTGACCGAGCATCACTCCGGGTGTTCAATCAATGCATTGAACACAGCGCATTTGCCGGCTTCACTGAACTACATTCCTGTCTCTCAGGGATTGCACTTTCGGATCGACCCCTCTCATGCGTTTGATGTTTTTGAGATCGTGAGAGACAAGGCCGGGGAAGATTTTTCTCTGCACGGGGAAATCACGTCGGCACTCGATTACTACCTGGATTTTCTGGGCCACGAAGAGGGTCTTATGGGGTTCATAGACGAACCAGAAAAGGCAAAAAGTGTTCTAAAGCATTTTACTGCGCTCCTCGTCGGTCTTGCGAAGGAAATGTGCAGCAAAGGGGTCGACGCAATCAAGATTTCGTCTCCGTTTGCGGGTGCGGGTTTCATTTCCGCGGAATTCTACCGCAGTTTTGTGTTGCCGTTCGAACGGGCAATCGCAGAGGCCGTGCGGGGATGCGGTGTCCATGTCTACACGCATACCTGTGGTGCGATTGCGGACAGACTCGAGCTCATGTTTGATGCAGGCGTGACCGGCATCGAATGTCTTGACCCGCCCCCGCTTGGAAATGTCGAACTCGAAGATGCGAAACAGCGAACGAAAAGAAGGGGTTTTATCAAAGGGAACGTCGACTCTGTGAACACGCTGCTTTTCAAAACGAAACCGGAAATCATGAATGACGCGAGGAAAAGGATTCAAATAGGAAAACAGGGTGGGGGCTACATTTTTAGCACGGCGTGTTCAGTTGCCCCTTACGTGGAAAGTGAAAGGCTTCTCCTCCTGAGGGAGGCCGTGGAGAAATGGGGATGAACACGAAACTGCGAAAACTCTGTCAGGCTCTTATCGATGGCAAGCATCTCGAAGCCGAAGCGATAACCAGGGAGCTTGTCGGTTGCGGTGTTGAGCCTAAGATTGTGCTCGATGAGGGGTTGATGGCTGGAATGGATGTCGTCGGCAAAAACTTCAAGGCCGGAGTCATCTTCCTCCCACAGGTTCTTGTTTCGGCGCGGGCGATGAAGTCGTCGATGACAGTGCTTGAACCGTTGCTCGCCCAGAGTGCATACCGATCCAAGGGCAGGATTCTTCTTGGAACAGTCAAAGGAGATGTCCACGATATTGGGAAGAACCTGGTTGCGATCATGCTTCGCGGGGCTGGCTACGAGGTTGTCGATATCGGTGTTGGGTGTTCGTCCGACCGGTTTATCCACATGTATGAGAAGCATTCGCCGGATATTGTTGGCATGTCAGCTCTTCTGACAACAACGATGTTGTATATGAAGGTCGTCGTTGATTCTTTTGTCGCCAGGGGAATCAAAGTGCCTCTCATAGTCGGTGGCGCTCCTGTCACAAGTCGTTTTGCCAACAATATTGGTGCCGCGGGATACGCGAGGAACGCATCCGAAGCAGCAGACCTTGTGAAGTCCATAGTGAAAAAGACAGGGCTGGAAGTATGACGATCGAAGACGTCCTCCGGAAAAGAAGGCCCGTCCTCTTTGACGGCGCAAACGGGACAGAGTACCAACGTCGCGGACTCGTAGCGGGGTTGGCGCCGGAATCCTGGAACCTCAGCAACGCACAGGCTGTGGAAGAGGTTCACAGAGAATACTGCATGTCGGGCTCTCAGGTTATCGAGTCCAACACATTTGGAGCGAACAGAAAAAGGCTGGAATCATCAGGACTTGAAAACAAAATCAAAGAAATTAACAAGATTGCAGTCGGGCTTGCATTATCGGCTGCGGACGAGAAAGTGCTTGTCGCCGGATCGGTCGGGCCGCTTGGTGCGCTGGTAGACCCTTATGGAGATGTTCGGAAGGAAGAAGCCGGAGACATTTTTCGCGAACAGGTTGAATTATTGATCGGTGCCGGAGTGCATCTGATCGCAATAGAAACCATGATATCTCTCGAAGAGGCGGTCATAGCCCTCGAAGCGGCAAAAGACGCTGGAGCCAAAACTGTTTCGGTGACGATGACGTTTGAGCCGTCCCCGGATGGCCCGCGTACTCCATTTGGTGAATCGCCGACACAGGCAGTGGAGCTCCTCGAACGCTACGGCGTGTCCATCATCGGCTCAAACTGCGGCCGCGGGTTCGATGTTATGCGCGCAGTTGCGAAAGAAATGAAGATGGCCGCAAAGGTCCCCGTTCTCATCCAGCCGAACGCAGGCATTCCCGAGTACTTACAGAACGCAGTGACGTATCCTGAAAGCCCGCAGCAGTTTGGCGAGTTTGTGAAAGAGATGACCTCTCTTGGTGTGGAGTTGATTGGAGGATGTTGCGGAATGACGTCGGCCCATATCGCCGAGGCACACAGGGTCATTCAGAGAATGAGGAAGGAAAAGTCGGCTAAGGTGTAGTCAACAGGACCTCAGGATTCTTCACCACTCTTCCTTCTCGAACTTAATCTTATTGGCAACCGCGATGTAATTAATATCGTCCATCGACAGCGGATTCCCACAGGTTAGAATCACCGTCTTTTCCGGCTTCATTCTCGCGAGCAGTCGGTCGTGGGAAATGTGCCTCGGGAGAACAGGTTTCACTGTTCGCTCAAGAATCTTTTTCGCCTCAGTTGTCTCCTGACGTTGAGCCGCAAGGAGCTGCAAGTCCTGTTCTTCCTTCAGCGGCATATCAAACACAAACCGCAATAAATTGTTGGCACGGCCTTTCCCGATCTTTGGATTCTGGTAATCTTCTTCAGACGGACGGCTCACAGACGGCACGTACACAAAATCGAATTTTTGCTGCTTTTCGATCTCCTGGAGCTCTTGATGATAGCCCAATTCGTGCAGTCCGCGATTGGCGTGAAAAAGAGTAAAGCGCTGTTCTACGGACTTTCCTTGAAGCGCTTCGTGATGCAGCTGCCTGACCATTGAGGCGAATGGGGCCAATCCGCTTCCTGTGCCGACCAAAACGACATTTTTGAAACCTTCACTCCGCTTTTCAAGCGTGAAATCCCCGGTGATTTTGTAGAAATACGTGACTTTGTTGTCACTCTCCGTGTCCATCCTGAATAACGATTCAGTCAATCGGCCGGGATTTCCGGATTCGTCCCGCTCAAGAATTACATAGAATTCAAGCCATCCGTGTTCCTCCGTTTCATACGGAGCCGATGAAATGGAATACGAATGCGTCACAGTGCCTCGTTTCTGGTTGCCATGCTCATCGACGTCAGGAACATACCGGATGACGCCGTCCTCACCGACAAGTCGTTTTGTCAGTTTGCAATTCTCGCGCCTCAAAGCTATATACTGCCCCCCTTTGTACGACGGAAATTTCTGATTCTCTTCCGGCATCAGGCGAAAAATTGTCAGGATGGCGGAAAGATTGTTGCGTGAAACGGTTGTACCGATTTTTATATCAGCCATGAACAGGTTTTCGAAAACTCCGTTGAAGATAAGACGCAAAGATGGCAGATACAATGCCTTTGATGTAACGAAAGGAACCAAACAGCGCCTTTTTGTTGCATGTTTACGTATATTCCAAATCGTTCAATCCTCTTTTCGGCCCTACGGAGGCTCACATTTCAAAAGCATTGCCCGACAAGTAGACAACAAAATGAACACGCTGACACGAAGTATCAGGTTTGACCTTAAGAATTACGTGAAAGATTATGATTTTGCCGAGAATTTTCGCTTCTCTTTCAAACACCTTCGTGGTGACCTTGTCGGCGGGTTGACCTCGGCCATCGTCGCCCTTCCGCTGGCGCTTGGCTTCGGCATTCTTGCATTTAACGGGGACCCTCGCGGCGCTGTGGCCGGACTCTACGGGGCGATCTTTACAGGGATTCTCGCCGCTTTGTTCGGAGGTACCTCGCAGCAAATCACCGGGCCTACGGGCGGAATGACTGTTATCCTCACTACGGTGTACATTCAGTACGGAGGTGCGGAAGCGCTTCTCGCAGCATGCATTATTGCCGGAGTGTTTCAGATTGCTTATGGACTGCTCAAGATTGGAAAATATGTCCACATGGTTCCCTATCCCGTCACGGTGGGCTTTACGAATGGGATTGCAATCCTGATCTTTACGCAACAGTTCAAGACATTCGGCACAGCGCCCATCATAGCGCTCATAACGATGGGAACGATTTACCTTAGCTCCCGGCTCAACAAGAATTTGCCCAAGTCTCTTATCGGGCTTATCGTAGGATCTGTTGTGGCATATTTATTTGGGTCCTCTGAATTTCTTCGGACGACGGTTGGAAGTGATGGGTCCGAAATGCTTTCAGTCTCCTCAGCAATTCAGATCATCGGTAATATCCCGTCCTCCTTTCAGCTACCGGCGTTTCCTGCAATTTCCTGGGAGACATGGAAGAGTGTCCTGCCTGCCGGATTTACGATTTCCCTCCTGGGAGCCATTGAAACGCTACTGGCGTCCGTGGTGGCGGACAACGCCGCGAACACGCGCCACAACAGCAACAAAGAGCTCATCGGACAGGGAATCGGGAATTTTGTGGCCCCTTTTTTTGGCGGTGTCGCTGGAACGGGCGCCATAGTCCGAACCATGGTTAACATTCGCGCCGGCGCGAAAACGAGGCTCTCTGGCATCATTCACGGCGCGGTTCTTGTTCTGGTCATGCTGCTGCTCAATGACTTCGCTTCGGCAATTCCTCTTGCGGCGTTGGCCGGCGTGTTGATGATGACCGCCGTGGGGATGCTGGAACTTGAACCGATCAAGCTCTTGCCGAGAACTCCCGCGGCAGACGCAGCTGTCATGCTTGCGACGACATTGATCACCGTCTTCACCGACCTTATTACGGCAGTGGAAGTCGGGATGGTTATGGCAGCATTTTTGTTCATTCACCGCATGAGTGAATTGGGGATGGATCAAAAGTTGCTGGAGGAGGTAAAGGGTGTATCGCTGGGAGAGGAAACACTCAAACTCCTTCGTGACAACAAGATTGTCGTGTTCGATATTGAAGGCCCGTTATTCTTTGGAGCTGCCAAGGGATTCGTTAACGCGCTGGAGAAAAATTTCGACGTCAAGGTAGTTATCCTCGATATGGAGAACGTGCCTATTGTCGATACGACCGGGGCCGTGGTTCTGGAAGATATCGTGGAACGGCTCCATCAGGATAAGAAAAGGCTGCTGATCGTCGGTATGCGGAACAAAGTCCGCAAGGTTCTCTACGACCTCGGCGTGACGCAGAGGATAGGAATCGGCAACTTTCTTAATACGGTGGACGAGGCTATTGAGTATTCGCTTTCGTTGGCAAAGGACAATATTGAGCACACGCATCTGGCAAGCTTCATCTCCGAAAAGCTCATCATGCTAAACGTGGAGGCTGGGCATCGGGATGAGCTGTTCCAGAAAATGGCAGTTCAAGCAAGCAAAGCAGGAGTCGTGAGAAACAAGTTGGAGTTTCTCATGAATATCGTTGAACGTGAGGAGGAGGCGCCGACCATCATCGGAAAAGGCGTGGCCGTCCCTCACGCGCGTTCGGGCGGGTCAAATTCGAAGGTCGTGGTGATTTTTGCGCGGCTCAAAGATCCGATCGAGTACAGCACAGAGAATGCAGAAAAAGTTCACACGGTTTTTATGGTGGCCACTGGCGGAAACGAAAAAGAATACCTCGAAGTGCTGAGGTTAATCGCCCTCAATGTCAATAATGAGCTCGTCTTTGGCCGGCTTCTCGCAGCCAGGGACATTCACGAGGTCCACCACATCCTGGCGGAAATTAAGAACCTTCAGCCTTTGTCAAAGTCTCGTGTGTGAGTCGGTAGGGTGGGAGAAGTGAAACGAAGCATAGCGGGATGAACGGCTGGTGAGAGGTCTTACTTTTTCCCGGATTTTCCTACAACGATTTCCATCCCCTCGTACGCCCCAATACATTTCATGTTTCCGCCTCTGGCCCGCGCAAGTCGTTGGGCGTGTTTCACCATCCTGTCGACGGTTTTGTCATCGTGGAGGGGGTCGTGATGGAAAAGAACGAGTTGCTTGACGCGCGCGCGCCACGCAAACTCGACCATGGACTCGATCGGCGAATGGCCCCACCCTTTTTTTGATTCGTATTCTTTTAACGTATACTGGGCCTCTCCAATGAGCAAATCGGCCTGCGAAAGAAAATCCACGAACTTTTGGTCAAGGTAATCGGGGTAGTCAGATTTCTCCACTGCGACATTCGGCCGCTGATGGAGCGAGTATCGGTAGGGCTCATTATCAGTCGCATAGATGACCGTCTGTTTTCTGTTCGACAACCGATAACCGAACGTCATCGCCGGATGGTTCAGGTAAAACGGCTCGACCGTCATACCCCCGATGGTGAAACGGTCATGAATCTCCTTCACCGAAATCCTCGCCTTCATATCTCCGAGCTCGACGGGGAAGTAGTCTGAATCCATCTGTATTCTAAGAATCTCATCGAGGGACTTGTCCCTTCCTGCGGGTCCATACACAAAGATCTGATTCTTGTCCTCATAGGCAGGGAGGAAAAACGGGAACCCCTGGATGTGGTCCCAGTGTGTATGGCTGATGAAGATGTGGACCGTAAGGGGTTTTGACCGGAATTCTTTCTCGAGCCGGAGTCCGAGCTCACGGATGCCGGTTCCCGCATCAAAAACAAAAAGCTGGCCGTCGGCCCTAACCTCGACGCATGAAGTGTTGCCCCCGTAACGTGCAGTCTTCTTGCCGGGTGTGGCAATTGACCCTCGAGTCCCCCAGAACTTTGCTTTTATCATCAGGGTCCGACAACCTTTGCGAGGTGTTTGTTGACAGTAGTGAGGAGATTGGCAGAATCGGACGGCTTTACGACGTAGTCATTTGCCCCGAGCTCTTTCGCTTTGTCAAGGTCGGGTTTGTAGGAACGTGCGGAGGTCATGATGATGACTGTTTTTGCAAGCGACGGCTGTTCCCGGATTCTTTTGCACACCTCGAACCCGTGGAGCCCGGGCATCATAATGTCCAGAAGGACGACGTCGGGCTTTTCCTGTATGGCAAGACGAAGGCCTTCGGTCCCGTTCTCAGCGCTGATGACGGAAAACCCCTCCTTCTCGAACCACAAAGAGACCATCTTGCGTACGAGTTCTTCATCGTCGACCACGAGAAGCTTTTTCCTCTTATCCGGAGAGCTCATAGGTTTGTCAAAGCGAAAAGAACTTATCAATATGTTTCTGGAAACGCAAGGTAATGGGACAATACTTGTGGGTCTGAAGGAAACCGGACACTTTGCTTGAGGTCCTGAGTCTTTTCCTGAAAAGGATGAGCTCGAATCTCAGATTCCCGATGGTCGAAGGGAGAGGATTCTCCGCCTCTGGCTTAGAACCTCTCTTCACGTTTTTTTTAGCTCATTCAACGTCGGGGTGACTGGATTCTCCGCCAGAGGCGGACTTGTCCGCCGATCTTTTTGGCGGATGAGCCTTCGG
>JACPSI010000031.1 GCA_016193365.1 Ignavibacteriales bacterium | reverse complement strand
TGTCCAGGGATGAAAAAAAAGGCGAGTTTGTTGTTGTGATTGAAGGGCAGGGGAAATAGGATAGACCTGACAGGTTTCTCTAAAATTCGCCAGAGACCTGTCGGGCCTCCACATCCTGCCTAGGGGAACAATACAGCCGAGGCCAAGACCGTCGTCCAGAGTCCATTCTTATCACCTTCAGCAGATTGCGTTATATTGAAGGTCCGCACAATCTTTCCCGACATCTTAAACATCTTTTCCCGCTCGTCCCAGGCTGTGTTGGGGTCGAACTGAACTCCAAGAGTTGTCGCCAGCATGGTTGCTGCAAGGTCTTCGGCATAATCTCCCGCACGCTCGTCCGTCTCGCCGAACGGATGGTGTTCGGACAAATACCCGTATTGCGAATCTTCGGCCGGCTGGGCCACGCCGATGGACGCTGCAATCAGTCTATTCGGTTCGTTCGTTGCGTTGCGCGCCATGACACAGAAGGTAATAGCGCCGGGCTGAAGCAGTTTCAAACCCTCGTCACGTGGAATTCGTTTGCACCCCGGGGGATAAATGCTGGAAACAGTAACGATGTTGCATTTTTCGATGCCGGCGTCTCTCAACGCCAGCTCAAAGGATTGAAGGTAATCCTTGTGCCTGCCTACGCCTTTCGTAAAAAACATCTTTGTTGGAACGAACAATTTCTCATCTCCGCTTTAGAATGTGAATGCCGATCGTGTGCCGTACGTTATTGAAGAACTTTGAGGAAACGGCGCTTTCCTACTTTGACAATAAAGTCCTTTTTGGTTGGAAGCGGGGCGTTGACGTCCGTGACTTTTTCCCCGTCGATAGATACACCTCCTTGTTCCACAAGCCTCCGCGCCTCACTTTTTGATGATGCGAGCTGCGTTGCGGTGAGGAGCGAACCGACATTCGAAAGTCCGTTTCCCGGCTTGAGCTTAAACTCTCTCATCTCGTCGGGGAGGCTTTTTTCGACAAAAATCCGCTCAAATTCCTCTTCCGATTTTGCGGCAGCTACTTCATTGTGATAAAGGCGCACAAGTGTCCTGGCAAGCTTCCGCTTAATGTCTTTTGGGTTGACCTCTTTATCCTGAAGTTGTTTTTTGATCTCTTTGAGGTCCTTGTTTGTGAGGTCTGTCGTCAGTTCGAAATAAGAATAGATCAGGGAATCGGGGATCCGCATCGTTTTGCCGTAGATTTCACGGGGGGGTTCCTTAATCCCGATGTAATTATCAAGGGATTTGCTCATTTTCTCAACGCCGTCAGTTCCGGGAAGGATAGGCAAAGTTATGGTGACTTGCGGGTCAAGGCCGTATTCTCGCTGAATCTCTCTTCCGACAAGCAGGTTGAATTTCTGGTCAGTCCCACCTAATTCGACATCGGCTTTTATTGCAACGGAATCCATTGCTTGAGCGAGGGGATAGAGAAACTCATGCACGCTGATCGGCTCCCCTGCTTTGTGGCGCTGGGTAAAATCATCCCGCTCCAACATCCTTGCGATGGTGTACTTGCTCGCAAGGTGAATGACATCCGAGAAAGCCATTTTGGCGAGCCACTCTGAGTTGTACAGCATGGTGATTCTCTGCGCAGACAGGATTTTTGTCGCTTGCTCGAAATATGTTTGCCCGTTACGCCGCGTTTCTTCGAGTGTGAGAGAGGGTCTTGTCCTGTTTCTTCCCGACGGGTCGCCAATCATCCCCGTAAAATCGCCGATAATGAGGATTGCCTGGTGGCCGAGGTCCTGGAACTGTCGGAGCTTTCGAAGGACAACGGAATGGCCGAGATGCAGGTCGGGACGACTAGGGTCGCAACCGAGCTTGATGTTCAGGGGTGTTTTCCTTTTTATGGACTTTTCGATCTTCTTGACGAGGCTACCTTCGGGAATAATCTCCGAGATGCCGCGCTTGATCACGTCCATTTGTTCATTGAGTGGAGGGAACAATTCCTAAGAGTAGCTCCTTTTCAGCCGTTTGGAAATGTCTCTCTGTGCGTCTCTTTTGGCGATCGCCTCGCGCTTGTCGTATGTTTTCTTGCCGCGGCAAACAGCAAGTTCGACCTTTGCGTAAGGACCTTTGAAATACACAGAAAGAGGAATGAGAGTCAAGCCCTTCTCGGGGACTTTACTGAGGAGTTTTCGTATTTCTTTTTTCTGGAGTAAGAGCTTTCGGGTGCGTCGGGGATCATGGTTGTTGATGCTTCCCTGTTCATACGGGCTTATATGCATTCCCAGAAGCCAAACCTCTCCGTTTTTGATGACTGCATAACCATCCTGCAGATTCGCATTTCCTTTTCGAAGGGATTTGACCTCCGTTCCTTTCAGCGCGATCCCGGCTTCAAAAGATTCGAGGATTTCATAATCATGCCGAGCTTTTCGATTCGATATCGTGACACGCTGTTCAGTCTCTGCCATCCCGCAAAATTTTTGCATCAAACTTAACGTAAAAGTGAAAAAGAATCAAATAGAATTAGGAATTATCAACGGTTGAAAAGCGGAGCTCACTGAAGTTCTTCCACCTCAAGAATCTGTCCTGAGTAAACGAAGGACGCTCATATGAGTCGGATGAATCCAATACTCCATCAACCAAACATGGCCTTTACGACGTTTGTTTTGCCTTTCTGGACAGTTCTGAGTATATTCACGTCGATTTTATCAATGGCAAGCGTCGGTTTCTTCCCAAAACGAAAGGGAATCAATGGCAGAAAGACAGTTTGACGTCACGGTCATCGGCGGGGGCCCGGGCGGATACGTTGCAGCAATCCGGGCGGCACAACTTGGGTTCAAAGTTGGGCTCGTCGAGCGTGACAAACTTGGTGGTATTTGCCTGAACTGGGGTTGCATTCCATCAAAAGCTCTCCTCAAGAGCGCTGAATTGTTCTCGACAATCAAGAAATCCGAGGAATACGGTATCTCGGTAAAAGACGCAAGGTTCGACTTCACTAAGATCATCCAAAGAAGCCGGGATGTCGCCGACAGGCAGTCTAAAGGCGTCGAGTACCTGATGAAGAAGAACAAGATAGAAGTCGTCTCCGGTAGCGCCAAAATGACAGGAAAAAACTTCGTCGAAGTTAGCAAAGATGGAAAGGCGACCGACACGATCAAGACGAAGTTTACCATCATTGCCACGGGGGGCAGGCCGAGAACAATTCCCGGCGTCACAATCGATGGAAAGAAAGTGATTTCCAGTAGTGAGGCCATGGTGCTTCCTGAGCAGCCCAAAGCCATAGTTATCATCGGCGGCGGCGCGATTGGAATTGAATTCGCGTATTTTTATAACGCTTTGGGCACAAAAGTCACCGTTGTAGAGATGATGCCGACGATCTTGCCCATCGAAGACAAAGAGGTTACAAAGATACTCGATTCGAGTCTTCGGAAATCCGGTATTGAAATCCTGACCAATGCCAAGGTCGAGGGTGTGAAGGTTGCGAAAGAAGTAACCGTCACAGTAGTATCAAAGGACGGCAAAGTCGATTTGAAAGGGGATGTTGCCCTTTTGGCTGTTGGTGTGCAGGGAAATTCGGATAACTTGGGCATTGAAGCCTTGGGAGTAAAGGTCGAGAAAGGCTACATCAAGGTTGATCAGTTTGGAAAGAGCTCGGTCGACTCGATTTATGCTATCGGAGACGTCTCGGGGCCGCCTCTGCTTGCCCACGTGGCTTCTCACGAAGGAATTGTCGCCTCGGAGCATATTGCTGGAAAAGCGACGCATGGCATCGACAAAAACAATGTGCCGAGTTGCACTTATTGCCAGCCTCAAGTGGCGAGTGTCGGAATGACTGAAGAAGCCGCCCTCGCGGCGGGCTACAAGCTGAAAATTGGCAGGTTTCCGCTGAGACCTCTCGGAAAGGCTGTTGCAACCGGGGAGACAGTCGGAACCGTCAAACTCATTTTCGATGAGAAGTACGGCGAATTGCTGGGGGCCCATATTATTGGCTCCGAAGCCACCGAAATGATCGCTGAGCTTGGTGTCGCCAAGACCCTGGAAACGACGTACGAGGAAATCTTCAGGACAATGCACGCTCATCCGACGTTTTCTGAGGCGATTATGGAGGCTGCGGGCGAGGCATACGGAGTTGCAGTCAATATTTGACGCGATAAGATGAACAGGCTTGCCGTTTCGGACATAGGCCGCACAAGATACGCAGATGCGTGGAAAATGCAACAGAGGCTGTTCGACCTTCGCCATTATGGGCTTTTCCACGACTTGCTGTTGTACACCGAACACGAGCACGTTTATACGATAGGCAAAGGCGGCGATGAGAATCACCTGTTGGCGACCGAATCGGAGCTAAGAAACTCCGGCGTTGACGTCCATAGAATTGACCGCGGTGGTGATATCACATATCATGGACCCGGACAAATCGTGGGCTATCCCATCATCGACCTTAATCTTTATTTTGCCGACATCCACCGTTATTTGCGTTGTCTTGAGGAGGTTATTACCCTTGCGCTCGATTCGTTTGGGATTGAAGCGGTGCGTGAACAGGGATTCACCGGTGTTTGGGCGAACGGAGAAAAAATCGCGGCAATTGGAGTCAAGGTGAGCCGCTGGATCACCATGCATGGATTTGCCCTGAACGTCGCCACGGATTTGTCGAAATTTGACCGCATCATCCCGTGCGGGATTTTTCATAAGGGCGTGACATCGATGGAGCGCATTCTGGGAAGAAGCGTCGCTCTGGAGGAAGTCCGCAACGAGCTGACAGAAGCTTTTGGCACTGTGTTTGGGTGTGAACCCTATACAATGCCCTATTCCGCTCTCACGAACCTCATCAAGAATTTTGAACCTGCTCAAGTCGCAACAATCGATGCCGAAAACAAGCTCTAATATTGCCGTCCAGGAAAGGACGAACGGTCTCCTGTCGAAAGAAGACCTCGTGCGGGCGTATCGCACGATGCTTACCGCGCGCCGACTTGACGAAAAACACCTCATCCTCCTCAAGCAGGGAAAATCATTTTTTAATATTTCCGGCGTAGGCCATGAAGCGGCGCAGGTCGCTGCTGCATTTAATCTGAAATCCGGGCATGACTGGGCATTTCCGTACTATCGCGACCTGGCTTTTTGTTTGACGTTCGGGATGACGCCGGAAGAAGTCTTCCTCGAAGCGTTCCATCGGGCTGAGGGCCCCGGCACCGGCGGACGTCAAATGCCTTCGCACTGGGGAAAGAAAGAAGCGCATATCATTACGCAGTCGAGTCCAACAGGGACGCAGTATTTGCAGGCAACGGGGCTTGCTCTTGCGATCAAGAAAGAAAAAACCGACGAAGTGGTCTATGTCTCGGGCGGAGAAGGGTCCACAAGCGAAGGAGAATTCTTTGAAGCCATTAACTGGGCGGCAAGGGAAGCACTTCCTGTCTTGTTTTTTATTCAGGACAACAAATATGCGATCTCTGTTCCAGTGACCCAACAGACCGCCGGCGCTTCGGTGTATGAAGTGACCAAAGGTTTCAAAGGGCTCGAGCGCATTCATTGTGACGGCACTAATTTCGTTGAAGCGTACGGCGCAGTCCAGCGAGCCGTAGCCCGAGCCCGTCGGTCCGAAGGCCCAACGCTGGTCGTTGCCGATGTTGTGAGACTTTTACCACATTCATCCTCTGACGACCATTTGAAGTACAGGACAAAAGAAGACATTGAAAGAGACAAGCAGCGCGACCCAATCCCTTTGTTGACCCGGCATCTGATCGAAGAAGGTTTTCTCACAGACCAGGAAGCGACGGAGATGCAGGAGCAGGTGAAGAAGGCAATTGAGTCTGCCGCGGATTGGGCTGAGTCGAGGCCGTTGCCGGATGCATTATCGGTTTCCGCTCATGTGTATGGCGAGGCACACGAGAACCCTCCGAAGGACTTCGTCGAACCCGAACATCCAGGTAACAAGATCGTACTTGTCGATGCCATCAATCACGCCTTGGCTGAAGAGATGGAACGCGATCCCAAAGTCCTCGTCTATGGCGAAGATGTCGCCGGAGGTAAAGGCGGAGTATTCACGGCCACCAAAGGCCTCACGGCGAAATTTGGCGAGGAGCGTTGTTTCAACTCGCCTCTCGCGGAAGCGAGCATTATTGGCGTAGGCATCGGCGCTGCCCTTCGAGGGTGGAAGCCTGTTCCCGAGATTCAATTCGGCGACTACATCTGGCCGGGGTTCATGCAGATTCGCGACGAACTCGCAATGATGCGATATCGTTCAAACAGCATTTGGACATGCCCGGTGATCATAAGAGTCGCGGTTGGCGGATATATTCACGGCGGACATTATCATAGCCAGTCTATCGAAGCATTCATGGCTCATATACCGGGGCTAAGGGTTGTGTTTCCATCCAACGCAGCCGATGCAAAAGGATTACTCAAAACTGCAATCAGGGGAGACGACCCTGTTCTGTTCCTGGAACATAAGGGCTTATACCGACAGGGGTATGCTTCTTCTCCCGAACCGTCTTCTGATTATCTTCTGCCTTTCGGCGTCGCCGCTGTACGAAGAGAAGGGTCGGACATTTCCATTATTACTTACGGCGCCACCGTCCAGCAATCGTTGGAAGCGGCACGAGTCATGGAGTCTAAAGGAATAAGCGTGGAAGTCCTGGATGTGCGCACCATCAATCCGTTAGACGAAGAAGCGATCTTTCGCTCCGTGAAAAAGACAAGCAAAGTCCTTGTTGTCCATGAAGATACTTTGAGCGGAGGATTCGGCGGAGAAATCGCTGCAAGAATCGCCGATGAATGTTTTGAAAGCCTCGACGGGCCGGTGATGCGCGTGGGTGCATTAGACACTCCGGTTCCCTACAGCCCTCCGTTGGAGGACGCCATGCTGCCGAACAAAGAAAAGATTGTCCGGGCCCTTGAAAAACTTTCTGCCTATTAGAGGAAGCGAACATGCAAGTTGAAGTGGTGATGCCCAAGATGGGAGAAAGCATTCAGGAAGGGAAAGTCCTGAGATGGGCAAAAAAGGTCGGTGAAAGGGTCGACAAGGACGAAACGATTCTCGAAATCAGCACGGACAAAGTCGATTCGGAAATCCCTTCCCCCGTGGGGGGAATTCTCGCGAAGATTATCGTGCCGGAAAACGAAACCGTCGCCGTGGGAACGGTTATTGCGATGATAGAAACGGACGCCTCTGCGGCGAAAATCGAAACAGCGTCCGTTGCGCAGCCCACTCCGAAGCGGGAAGAGAAAACTTCCGGGGTGGAGCTTGCTCCATCTCCGGTTTCTGTGGCCGCAAGGCCCGTTCCCGTTCAAGATATTCCAACGCGCCGCTCCGACGGTCAGAGGTTCTACTCTCCGCTCGTTCGAACAATTGCAAAAAAAGAAGGTGTTTCGGTTATGGAGCTGGACCAGATCCCGGGTTCCGGCTCTCAGGGAAGAGTAACCAAAAGCGACCTTCTTGCTTATTTGAACAACCGTGGCGCTCACGTTGCGGCGGCCCCGGCAGCGAAGATTGACTTCTCGGTGCACCGAGTAGATGAAAAAGAACTGTCGCGGAAGTATCCTGCCCCGAGATATCAAATCGTTTCCATGGACAATGTTCAGCAGAAGATGGCTGAACACATGGTTCGCAGCGTCCACACTTCACCTCACGTTCAGGCGATTGATGAAGTTGATTTATCGGCCATTGTCGCCTACCGCGCCGGTTACGCGGAAGAGTTCGAACGAAAAGAGGGTTTCAAGCTCACTTACACGCCATTCTTCTGCGACGCTGTTGTTCGCGCGTTGAAAGAATTCCCCATTGTCAACTGTTCGGTTGAGGGTGACAAGATCATTCAGAAAAGATTTATCAACCTGGGCATGGCGGTGGCGGCCCCTTCAGGTCTGATTGTCCCGAATATCAAAAACGCAGATGAGAGGAACTTTATTGGGCTCGCCCGTGCGGTCAATGACATCGCCACGCGTACTCGAAACAAGAAACTCAAGCCCGAAGAAATCCAGGAGGGGACATTCACGATCACCAATTACGGCGTATTTGGAAACATTATTGGCATTCCGATTATCAATCAGCCGCAGGTTGCGATCCTTGGAATCGGAGCTTTGAAAAAGCGGCCTGTGGTCATTACTGATGAATCAGGGAACGACATGATCGGCATTCGTTCAATGGCATACTTCACGCTGTCGTTTGACCATAGGATCATCGACGGTGCCATCGGCGGGCAATTTTTGGCAAAGGTGAAATCGAACCTCGAACATTTTAATTTTAGCCAGACTAAATAATGCAGCTCTACAGGACTAAATGATGCAAAACGGTAGGACGGCGTTTCAGCCAAAGGCTGATCCGCCACGGGCGGAAACGCCGTCCTACGATAAGCCTAATGAAATTATGGAATTCATCATAGACGAAATACCGGCAACAACAGCCGAACCCCCAGGCCCACGAAGGCCTGAGTGGCTTAAGGCTCGAATCCCCGGCGGAGAGAATTATTCGCGTTTGCACGCGATCATGCGATCGCACGCGCTTCACACCGTATGTGAAGAAGCTCGCTGTCCCAACATGGGTGAATGCTGGAATGCCGGGACTGCAACGTTCATGATTCTCGGAGACATTTGTACGCGCTCCTGCGGGTTCTGCGCCGTAAAAACGGGCCGTCCGCTCCCGGGTCTTGACTGGGATGAGCCGCGGCGCGTTGCGGAAGCCGTGGAATTAATGCATGTGCGGCACGCAGTGATTACCTCCGTTAATCGCGATGAACGCAAAGATGGCGGGGCGCCGATTTTCGCAGAGACAATTCGGGAAATTCGTCGGCGTGTTCCAGGATGTCGCGTGGAAGTCCTTATTCCTGACTTCAAGGGAAGCGAAGAAGCCCTGGACATCGTCCTCGAAGCAAGGCCGGATATTTTGAATCATAATCTCGAGACCGTGCCGCGGCTCTATAAAACGGTCCGCCCGCAGGCGAACTATCGGCAATCGTTGGAGGTCCTCGAGAGGGCAAAACGAAAAGGTTTTGTCACGAAAACAGGAATGATGCTGGGCATCGGAGAGCGGACGGAAGAAGTTGTGGAATCCCTTGACGATATTCGCTAGACCACCTCCCCATCGACCGGTATGTCCATCCGGACGAATTCAAGAAGCTCAAAGAAATCGGACTCCGACTCGGGTTTAAACATGTTGAATCGGGTCCGCTTGTCCGGAGCTCCTATCACGCCGAGCAACACGTCTGAGGAGTTTGAAAAGCTGATGATTACAAAATACGGCTACGATGTGTTTTTTACGATTGCAGCCGTTTGTTTTGTCCTGACGATTGTTTCTTTCCTGTTTGTTGAACCGAAGTTTCTGCGGTATTCTCTCGTAACACTTTCCGTTGTAGTTTTTGGCTTCTCGCTGAATTTTTTCCAGGTCCCCGACCGCACGCCGCCTGCCGGCGACCAGCTCATTGTCTCTCCTGCCGACGGAAAGATCATAGTCATAAAGTCCGTTCAAGAGTCCGAATTTCTCAAATCGGAAGCGATTCAGATAAGCATTTTTATGTCGCCTTTGAATG
>JACPSI010000121.1 GCA_016193365.1 Ignavibacteriales bacterium | reverse complement strand
CTTCTATGGAGACTAACATGAAAGCCAAAGCATCCTATTCAGTCAAAAAGTGGGAAGAAGCTCCCTATCGCCAAATTTCATCTGAAATGAAAATGACGAAGGCTTCTGTCCTCTACGAGTTTAATGGTGACCTCCAGGGTATTGCCTCCGTCGAATATCTGATGTTCTATCGTCACTTTGATCAAAATGATCAGCACAAAGCCTCAGCTTCTTACGTAGGGCTTATTCATTTCGATGGGATACTCCAGGGAAAGTCGGGAAGTTTTGTTTTCGAGGACAATGGAACCTTCGAAGGAGGTTCGGCGAGTTCCTCCCTGCGAATTGCCGAAGGCTCTGGAACGGGTGCACTCAGGCCATTCACGGAACCGGAAGGTATGTTGCGAACAAAGACGGTTTTCATTTGGAATTGGACTACGATTTTCACGAGATTCTCGACAACAAATGATCAAGGTGCCGCCGTGCACGAACGCAAAACAGGCGGCAACACGGAGCCATCACCATGAAATCGTAAAGAACTTGATTCAACGTCTGTCATTGCATTCCGCATTGAAAACGCGTCGGCCAAAGTGCGAACCGGCCCCCCCAAACAACCGCCGGACGACCTGCCTTGTTCAAATGCATTATCGGCGCCTGATTGACAGGGAAATTCCAGTGGACATCAATTTCGGAGGGCTCAATGGGTAAGAGATTCTTTCTTCCAATTGTTTTCCTTTTAGAAGTTCCGTTTGGGGGGATTTGCAGCCGCTCACTCTTCAGCAGTTTGAACTGCAAAATAAGCGCCTCGTCGTCCGATACTTCGAAGAAGTTCAGAACAAGGACAATGCAGACCTTGTCGACACATTGTTTTCGCCAGAAGCGACTTTCAATGGTGCTCCACTGGATTTAGAAAGATTGAAGGAACGGATTAAGAGTCCTGCGAGGATTTTCAAAGACTTCATCATTAGCATCCACGAGGTCATCCCATTGAAGGATTATGTTATCGCGAGGACTTCAGGAGAAGGGATCCACGTGGGCGAGTGGTTTGGCTTTCAGCCCGCAAGTAAACGTGCGGGGATGAGAGCGATTGATTTCTTCCGCATCTCGAACGGAAAGATCGTGGAGCACTGGCATATTGCGGACCGACTTGGTGCATTGCTTCAGCTTGAGCTGTTGCCTCTCAAAAAGGGAAACAAATAAGCGCATTCATGAATCTTCTAATTATCGGCGCTTCTGGTGGAACAGGCCGGGAGCTTGTGAAACAGGCTCTCGAGTACAGCCACAACGTAACAGCTTTTGTTCGCAATCCGGAAAAAATTCGATTGCAGCACGCAAACCTTACCGTGGCAAAGGGAAACGTGTTAGACCCGGACTCCGTCGACAGCGCTGTGATGGGTCAGGATGCTGTCCTTTCCGCCCTCGGCCACAAAAAGTGGTTCATCAAAACAACAATCCTGTCGGAGGGGACCAGGAACATTGTGTCGGCAATGGAGAAACACGGTGTGAAACGGTTCATTTGTGAGACAACGTTGGGCATCGGCGACACGCGGGGCCGATTGGGCCTTTATTATACCCTGTTCGTCATCCCCGTTATCACGTATTTCTATTTCAAGGACAAGGAGAAGCAGGAGCACATCATTGCAGAGAGCAGCCTCGACTGGACTATTGTCCGGCCGGGACAGCTGACCAACGGGCGCAAGAAGGATGTGTACCGGCACGGTGAAAGCATCGGAAGCTGGATTTTCACTGTCCACGTTTCGCGCGCCGATGTTGCGGGATTCATGCTCAAACAGTTGACGGATAATTCCTCCGTGCACCGGTCTCCAGCCATAGCCTACTGAAGACGTAGGATGATTCCTTGTTTCGACTTGTTTTCTTTATTATATTTTCCTTCGTTCATTCCTCACCTCCCTCGCAGGTTTATGTCTCACGTGTGCACGCGGGAGTTTTTTGCATGAATCTTTCACCGGGATCGCCTATGTCAAACCAGCACTTGCTTCGAGTCCTCATCGTTGACGATGAGAATACCATCCGTCTTGGCCTTGAAATGGCCCTGAAGATGACAAACAACTTTGTCGTTGAATCCTGCGACTCGGGTGACTCAGCTGTTGAGGTCCTCAAAAAGGATAATTTCGATGTTATCGTTCTCGACAATCGGATGCCCGGCATGTCCGGCATCGATGTTCTCGAGTGGATGCACGAACAGAAAATGGACATCCCCGTGATCATGATTACAGGAGCCGGGTCCGAAGAAATCGCCGTCGAAGCTCTCAAGCACGGCGTGTACGATTACGTGAGGAAGGACCAGTTGAACAAGGAGAGGCTGACCATGGCGATCAAAAGCGTCCACGAGCGGTTCCTGTACAGGAGAGCCATCGGCGAGAAGAAAGCGGAAGAGCGGGTGTTGAGCGAAAAGCAGAAGGAGCTCGACGCGCTTCAAGTGTTTCACACTACCGTGCATTCGGTCGGCCAGATGGTCGAGCGTGGACTCTCGCAATTATCAGAAAAGCTCAAAAAACATCAGGAGTCTCTCTTGAAATCTTCGAACGCTGAAATGCGGGAACAATGGCTGCCAGCCTTCAAGGAGCTCGAGCAGGATGTCCAGATGGTTTCCTCCGGTGTAAGCTCCATGCGGAACCTTTCATCCGTCGTTATCCATAAGTTGGACGAGATTCACATCGTGCCGAAACAGGATACGTAGCAGCCTAGCCTAGTGGCGCCGGAAACAAAGCCTGCCGTATTTCCCCCTTTTTTGAATTGAAAATCCCGCTCTGAGCTGCAACAACCCGCCCTTGTCCATACTTTCTCTAGTTACCCTACACTAAAGTAATGAGTACCATTTTCCACATTTTACCCGATTGTCTTCGTTGACTCGTCTTTGTATCCTGTGACAGGTTTTCGTTTCAAAAGTTCGATCAGCCTTTCACGGCTCGGAGAGTTGGTAAAGGCTGTCGACAGGGCCCTCTCCACCGCCTCCCGGAGAGGGCTTTCGTTTT